>JANLQT010000472.1:0-4368 GCA_031368035.1 Rhodobacterales bacterium
CTGCCTGCGGGCAAACGCCCGCCGCCTTCGATGGTCTCGGCCCATATCTGGGCGCTCAGCCACGGCGTGGTGGAACTGTTCATGCGCGGCGCGCCGGGGGCGAAATCGCCGTTTCCGGCGGAAGATTTGCTGGAGGCGGGGATCGGGATTTACCTGCGAGGTTTGGGGCTGTTGCCGCCGGACAAATGACCCTGCGCCATGATGGGTGAATCACCCATCCTACGGTCGATTTAACCGAACCATCGGGGCACCCGTAGGATGGGTGATTCACCCATCACCGTCTCGGTTTACCGGAACAACACCAACGCCCCCGGCGCCCAGCCGACCCTTGCCCGCGTGCCGATATCCAGCACCGGCCGCCCGAACACATTGCGCATCGACAGCCGCAACTGCTGCTCGGTCCCGTCGATCTTCACGTCATAATAGGTCATGTCGCCGTAATAGACGACCTCTTCCACCGTCGCCATCGCCTCGCGGTCGGCAGCCGCCTGACCCTCGAACAGGATGGTCAGCGTCTCGGGGCGGAAGCCCACCACCGGCGCCCCGCCGATGGCCGCGCCCGACACTTGCCCGGCCTCCAGCGTCACCGGCCCCAGACCCTGCACATCCACCTCGGTCTCGGACAGAACCTTGCAGGGCAGGAAATTCATCGTGCCGATGAAATTCGCGACCCGCTGCGAGGCCGGTTTGCGATACAGCCGCTCCGGTTCATCCAGTTGCGCGATCTCGCCGTCGAACATCACCGCAATCCGGTCCGACATCACCAAAGCCTCTTCCTGGTCGTGGGTGACCAGCACAAAGGTGATCCCGACCTCACGCTGCAACTTGATCAATTCGATCTGCATCTGCTCGCGGATCTTCTTGTCCAGCGCCGACAACGGCTCGTCCAGCAGCAACACCTTCGGCTTCAAGATCAGCGCCCGCGCCAAAGCCACCCGCTGCCGCTGCCCGCCCGAAAGCGCATGCGCCGCGCGTTTGCCAAAGCCGGTCAGCCCCACCAGCGCCAGCGTCTTGTCCACCTCCCGCGTCTTTTCGTCCTTGCTGCGCGGGTCCTTGCGCAGACCAAAGCCCACGTTCTGCTCCACCGTCAGATGCGGAAAGATCGCGTAGGACTGGAACACCATGTTGGTCGGCCGCTCGTTGGCCGGCACCCGCGCCATGTCCTTGCCGTCGATCAGCACCTGCCCCGCCGAGATATCCTCGAACCCCGCCACGGTGCGCAGCAGCGTGGTCTTGCCGCACCCCGACGGCCCCAGCAGCGAGAAGAACTCGCCGCCGTTGATCATCGCGGTGATGCCGCGCAGCGCGTGATAGGTGCCGTAATATTTCTGCACGCCGCGAAATTCGATCATCGGCTGCGGTTTGGACGAGATGGTCACAGGAAGCCTCCGGTATCCTTGCCCCCGGTGCGGGCAAGGCCGCGGCGGCGGAAATATTCAGCGGTGGTCAGCAAAAGGATCGACAGGCAGACAAGGATCGTCCCCAGCGCCATGATCGCGGGCACCTTGGCCGGAAAGCGGAACTGGCCGAAGATATAGACCGACAGTGTGGTCTCGGTGCCGCCAAGGAAGAACGCGATGATGAACTCGTCCAGACTGATCGTGAAACAGATCAGCATCGCCGAGATGATGCCCGGCATCACCAGCGGCAGGATCACCCGGTAGAAGGTCGAAACCGGCCCCTCGCCCAGATCCATCGCCGCCTCTTCCAGCGACTTGTCGAGGCTCTGGAACGCCGAGGTCAGGATCGCCACCGCAAACGGCGTGCACACCAGCACATGCCCCAGAATGATGGTGAAGATCGACAGCGGCATCCCGATGGCCAGAAACACCACCAGCATCGACATCGACATGATCATTTCCGGCAGCACCATCGGCAGCATGATCAGCCCCGCCGCCGCGCCCTTGCCGGGGAAATTGTAGCGCGTCGTGGCGCGGGCCGCGAAAATCCCCAGGCTGGTCGCAAGGATCGACGTGGAAACGCTGACGATCATCGAATTCTTCAGCGCGTGGAACAGTTGGGTGTCCGCCCACATCGCCTTGAACCAGTTGGTGGTGAAGCCTTGCAGCGGAAAGGCGATGACCTTGCTGTCGTTGAAGGCAAAGATCGGCAGCAGCACGATCGGCGCATACAGGAAGATCAGATAGGCAACCGTATAGGTTTTCAGAACCGGGAATTTCATGCGCGCGCCCCTACCTTTGACCGCGCATGAAGCGCCGGTTCAAGAACAGGAACAGCACCGACACAATCCCCACGATCAGCATTGCCGAAATCGCGATCGCCGAGCCCAAGGGCTTGTTATCCGCCTTCAGCATCAGCTTTTCGATGGCATTGGCGATCATCGGGATCTTGCCGCCGCCGATCAGGTTCGGTGTCACATAATCGCCGATGGTCGGGATGAACACGATCAGCACCGCCGCAATCACCCCCGGCATCGACAGCGGCAGCGTCACCCGCAGAAAGGTCGAAAACCGCGATTCCCCAAGATCCTGGCCCGCCTCCAGCAGCGCGCGCTCGATCTTTTCCAGGCTTACAAAGATCGGCAGAATGGCAAACGGCGCATAGGCATGCGCCAGCGTCAGCACCATCGCGCCGACGTTGTAGTTCAGCCAGCCAAGCGGCTCGTTGATGATATGCGCCGCCTTCAGCCCGGAATTGATCACGCCGTTATAGCCAAGGATCACCTTCCACATGAACACGCGGATCAGATAAGACGTCCAGAACGGGATGGTGATCAGGAACAGCCACAGCGATTTCTTGTCCTGCGCCACGTTGAACGACACGAAATAGGCGACCGGATAGGCCAGCAGCACCGTCGCCGCCGTCACCGACACCGACACCAGCAAGGACCGGAACATGATCGACCGGTAAATCCGGTCCGACCATGTGTCGATATAGTTCTGCAGGGTGAAAATCGGCTGGATCGTCAGATAGCCGTCGGTCAGCACCGAATAGATCGCCATGGTCGCCAGCGGCGCGGCCAACATCAGCACGGCATAGATCAGCGGCGGCGAGATCAGCTTCAGCCCGCTCGCGCCTTCCGGAGAAAGCCAGCGTTTGCCCTTGCCCTCGTCCATGTCACCCCCGTTTGTCACTGGTCCGGCCTTGGGCCAGTTCTCCTTAGCGGATTTTGATCAAATCAATCCGATCCCGCCGCGGAAGGCAAGCCTTTCGTCTGCTTAAGGGGTATTCAGGCCGCCCCGGTCCGACAAGGCCTCGCGCCTAGCCAATGATGCGATCATAACCAATCGCCCGCTTTTTCAGCTCTTCAAACAGCGAGGGCAGCACATGCGGGCGGCAAACGGCGACCGAACATGCCTCGGCCACCTGATCGTCATCCTGTGTAGGGCTGTCGAGGCGAAAGACCATGCGATGCGCGGCGCCGTCCTCATAAACAATCTCGGTCGCGCCGGAGCGGTGTTTGCGCCAACCCAGAAAATCGCCGCCGGCGGGTGCGTGAAACGTGGTCTGAAGTCCCATTTTGGGATCCTTTTAACTGCTCAATACCCAAAGTCTCGGGGCGAGCGGACGTTTCGTCAATGAAATCGAACGCTTGCACGAGGTAAGCGCCTCTCCGCTGGTGCCAAGCAGCAACAGCGCCTAAACCCCCATATCTGACGGCGGCTCTGCCAGCAGCCGCGCCAGAACCTGCAACCCCTCGTCCAGCCGCGCGCGCGCCGCCGCCCCGGCCAGCGTGATCCGCACGGCATTGGGCGCGTGGCCCGTCACCGTGGCGTATTGATCGGCCGAGCGGATCAGCACCTCCGCCTCCTCGGCCCGGCGCATGAAGGTGGACGCGCGCCAGCCCTGCGGCAGGTCGATCCAGACAAACGGCAGCCCCCGCTGCCAGCGGATGGCAAAGGCGCCCAACCGGTTCGCCGCCAGCTCGCTGCGCGCCACGAACTCTGTCATCACCTTCTGTCGGACCGCATAAGCCGCCCCGCTGTCCAACAGCTCAAGGCACAGGCCCGACACCGCCAGCGACAGCGCGAAATAGCTTTGCTGCGCCGCCAGCCGCCCCGAATCCCCGCGCCCCAAGGGGCAAATCACATAGCCAAACCGTAGCGCCGCCGAGAAGGTCTTTGAGAAGGATCCGATATACCAGGTACGCTCCGGCGCCAAAGCCCGCAGGGTCGGGCCGTCGTTGACCTGCGGCGAATAACATTCATCCTCGACGATTTGCAGATTGTATCGGCGCGCGATGGATACAATCTGCTCGCGCCGGGTCAGGCTCATGCGGGCGGCGGTGGGGTTCTGCGCTTCGGGCGTGATCATCAGCACCTGCGCCCCAAGCCGCCGGCAGGCGGCCTCCAGCGCTTCTGGAATGACGCCCTCGGCATCCAGTTCGATGCCATGCACCTCGGCCCG
>JANLQT010000482.1:0-1632 GCA_031368035.1 Rhodobacterales bacterium
AGATACGTCCACATGAAGCCGGCAAAGAGTTCGGGAAAAGGCATGGAAAAAGCAGATACATCGGTATTGGCCCTCACCTGGGCCACCGCTTCGATCCCCCAAGGGTGCAACACCATGTGATTATCGCCGGGAATGACGGCGACCTTTGCACTCCACCACGGCTGGAACCACGAATAAACCATGAAAGCGGCGCCAGCTACAAGCAGAACACGGAAGATCCAGACCCCCGCACCACCACGCGAAGTCCCTACTGCATAAGTCTGTGCCATTATCCCCCCCGGCAAGCCCGCCATCATCGGGCCGGTTGCTAATCCCATGAATTCATACAGTGATTACCGATGATTGCCCGGTGATCCACAGTGGCACAGTAACAGGGCCATTTTCTTTGGGTCAAGCCTCGGACGCCCTGCCCCTGGCCCGTCGCCTGACTGCCGAAGGCATCGCTTGGCGGAAAAGGGGGCGAGCGTCCCGCCCTCTCTCCGGAAAGATTTGTCCGCCCTGAACGGAATTAGCAACCCGCGCAAAGCGGTTAATACTGTGCCAAAACATGAGCTTTTGCGATGGGCCGGCAACCTCGGACAAGCGCAGCCTGTTCTGGCAGCGCCGCTTTGAACAGGGACTCAGGTCGCCAAAACGGGCGCTGGGCCGGCTGCGCCCGTTGAAAAGCCCTGGGGCCAATCTGGAACATTGGAAAAGCAAATGGATGACAGGTGTGGCCTCGCGTGGAACTCCGGCGCCAGTAAACTGGGGTGCAGCTGGCGCAGTCAGACGGCCCGCAGCAACGGAGTCTGCACCGGCAGCAGATCCGACAAGGGCCGCACCACCTGCGCCTGCATGGCGGGGCCGTAATCCTGCTGGCAAAAGTCCACCAGCCGCTGGAAAAGGCGCGCATAGGCCGGATGCGACAGCAGATGCTTGCGCATGGCCAGCACCCCCCGGCGATCCATCCCCGCAATTTCGAAGAACTTCACGCTGTGCAGCACCGACGCCGACAGGTTCGGCAACAGCGAGCGCGGGACATGGCACGTACCAAGCCCGTCAGCGGTGAATTCAAGCGAGGCGGCAAAGGTCGGCGCCCGGAAGGTCGGCACCGCAAAGGGCAGGTTGGCGTGATACCATTCGTTCGACGCCTGCCGGGTCGGCACGGCCTGGTCGATCTCGACATAGTCGCGCAGCAGCGGATGGATGTCGCGTGCCGGCGTCCCCGGGTTCAGCGCGCACCGCAGGTCATCGTCGGACACCTCTGCAGACACCGCCCACAGGATGCGGTCGGTGAACAACAGCGCCGTGGCAAAAGACGATGCTTCGTCCACCAGCGCCTGCTCGGCCACCACCGCCAGGTTGATCTTGTGCATGCGCAACTGTTCCACCAGCAGCGACGAGTTCAGATCATACACCATCTCGAAGCGCACGAAACTCGCCTCGTCCCGCGCGATCCGCGCCGCCGCCGACATGAACCGCCCCCGCAGCGCCGGCGTGACCCCCAGCTTCAGCACCAGATTGGACGACCGGAAGGTCTGGTCATGCTCTTGCATCATGACCTGCATGCGGTCCATCAGGTCCATCGAGCCGCGATACCAATACTCGCCCGCCGGGGTCAGCGACACCGCCCCGGTGCGGTTGCGGTTGATC
>JANLQT010000491.1:0-1688 GCA_031368035.1 Rhodobacterales bacterium
GCGTGGCCTTTCCCTTTTGCCTGGGCCAGGGCTATGACGGGCGCATGACATTGCCCTTCCATGTTCTGGGCGACCATCGCCCCGCGCGCTGGCTGATCACCTGCGACCACGCCAGCAACCGTGTGCCGACAGAGGTGGCGGGCGGCGATCTGGGCATCTGCGCGGCGGACATGGCGCGGCACATCGCCTGGGATGTGGGCGCGGCGGGGGTGTCGGTGCGCTTGGGCGAGCTTTTGGATGCGCCGGTGATCCTGTCGGATTTCAGCCGTCTGGTGATCGACCCCAACCGGGGCGAGGATGACCCGACTTTGCTGATGAAGCTGTATGACGGCACCATCATTCCCGCCAACCGCCATGCGGACCGGGCCGAGGTCGAGCGGCGTCTGGCGCTGTTTCACCGCCCCTATCATCAGGCGCTGGCGCGGCTGGCGGAACGTCGGGACGATACGGTGATCGTGGCGGTGCATTCGTTCACACCGGCCCTGAAGGGGCGCGCCCCGCGCCCATGGGAGGTGGGGGTGCTGTACGCCGATCAGGACCCGCGCCTCTCGCATCCCCTGATCGCGCGTCTGCGGGCCGAGCCGGATCTTTGCGTGGGCGACAACGAGCCGTATCACGGCTATCTTCCGGGCGATGCAATTGATCGTCACGCCCTGCAATCGGGGCGGCACAACACCTTGATCGAGGTCAGGAATGACCTCATTTCAGACGGGGCGGGCCAGCGCCTTTGGGCGGCGCGGCTGGCGCCGATCTTGACCGCAGCTTTGGAGGATGCCGATGCCTGATCTGGATGCGGACATGCGGGAAAAGCTGGAGGCGGCGGCGTTCCGGGCGCTGATGGACCATCTGCTGGTGAAGCGCCCCGATGTGCAGAACATCGACCTGATGAACCAGGCCGGGTTCTGCCGGAACTGCCTGAGCCGCTGGTATCAGGAAGCGGCGGAGGCCTCGGGCCTGCCGATGACCAAGGATCAGGCGCGCGAGATCGTCTACGGCATGCCCTATGCCGATTGGGTGGCACAGAACCAGACGGCGGCTGACGCGGCGAAGAAAGCGGCGTTCGAGGTGGCGTTCCGCGAGAATGTGGGCGGCGAGCCACCCAAGCACTAGCGCCGGACTCCGCGACCTCGGGCCTGTGCAACCTGCTTGTGCAACCTGCATTTGCAAAAGTTTCCAGAGTCCTAACGAAATTTTTTATTTCGTTCTTGATCAAAGGGTTGCACGGTATTGCACGCGTGCAACACTGTGCAAGTGCCTATCAGATCGCCGACTTGCGCATCTCTTCCAGATAGATCTCGCGCATCCGCGCTGCCACCGGGCCGGGGGTGCCCTTGCCGACCTTGACGCCGTCCACCTCGACGACTGGCATCACGAAGGCGGAAGCCGAGGTGATGAACGCCTCGTCTGCCGCCTTGGCCTCGGCGATGGTGAAGGGCCGCTCCTCGACCACCATCTGCGCCTCGCGGGCAAAGCGCAGCACGGCGGCGCGGGTGATGCCGTGCAGGATGTCTTCGCTAAGGTGCCGGGTGATGATGCGGTTGCCCTTGACGATATAGGCGTTGTTGGACGTGCCCTCGGTCACCGCCCCATCCTCGACGAACCAGGCGTCATCGACCTGCGCGGCCTTGGCGGCCATCTTGGCCATGGACGGATACAGCAGTTGCACCGTCTTGATATCGCGCCGCCCC
>JANLQT010000507.1:0-3951 GCA_031368035.1 Rhodobacterales bacterium
AATTCTTCGACAAGCGTTGCAGCACGGGCAGCACCCGTGGACAAAGTGCACGTGAAAGCGGCAGCAATCAGTGCAAATTTCATCTGTTTTCTCATGGCTTCTACCTTTTAAGTTAAGCTTTACTTATCTTGCAGCCTAGAGATTGCAATCACATTTTAGTATAATTGCTGAAGGGTGATTCGGTCAAGCGAACCGTAGGGTGGGGCTACACCCCACCGTTCCGCGCAACGTGGTGGGGTAAAACCCCACCCTACCGCCCGTAGGTCGGGCGAAAGCCCGACTCTCCCGGGCCGCCCACGCAAAGGAGTCGGGCAATGCCCGACCTACGAAACCGCCCCCAAAACCGCCCGCATCAACATGCGCCTGCCCATGGCGCTGAGGACCGCACTCAAAGCCAAAGCCGCCCAGCGCGGCATCCCCTCCCAACGCCTGATCCGCGAGATGGTTGAAAACGGCGTGTAGGTCGGGGGGTACCCCGACTCTGCCGAACGCCCAAAGAGCCCAGCGCTCGCCCGACCTACGCCCGCCGGAGCTGGGCCTGTAGGTCGGGCGTTACCCCGACCGTCCCGGGAACCAACCCCGCCGCCCCCGCGTTCTCCTGTCGAACCCAAAAGGAGATCGCCATGAAAGGCATCATCGCATATCTGCTCGGCGTGCCGATCGTCGTCATCATCCTGCTCTACATGACGCATGTGTTCTAAGCGTAGGGTGCGTGCACGCACCGCCCGCCCGCCCGAACGGTGCGTGAAATCACGCACCCTACCCCCGAACAAATCCTAACGCTTCGTAAATTTGAAATCGCAACCTGTTGATTTCACTCACTCGAAATTTTGTCCACGCGTGGACACGTCTCTTTCCGAACCGCCCAACCTCCCCTAAACTCCCCCCGCCAACCCGGGAGGCTCGCCATGGACGCCCTGCTCGACACCCTCAAAACCCGCTTCCACAACCACCCTGCCCGCCACCCCGGCCTCGACTGGGCCACCGTGAAATCCCGCCTGACCCCGGCCAAACTCGCCACCCTCGCCCAAATGGAAGCCACCGGCGGCGAGCCCGACGTGACCGGCCTGACCCCCACGGGCGAGATCATCTTCACCGACTGCGCCCCCGAAAGCCCCGCCCCGCGCCGCAGCCTTTGCTTTGACCGCGCCGCACTTGATGCCCGCCGCGAAAACAAGCCCGCCAGCAGCGCCGCCGAAATGGCCGCCACAATCGGCATCACGCTTCTGACCGAAGCCGAATACCGGCACCTGCAAACCCTGGGCGAATTCGACCGGAAAACCTCCAGCTGGATCGCCACGCCTGACCCCATCCGCAAGCTGGGCGGCGCCATCTTCTGCGACCGCCGCTACGAGACAGTGTTCACCTACCACAACGGCGCCGACAGCTATTACGCCGCCCGGGGCTTCCGGGGCCAGGTCAAGGTCTGATCAGCGGGCGACCGTCACCGAACAATGCGCCCGCGCGCAGACATCCGCCGCGACCGATCCCAGCACCAGCCGCGACAGCCCGCGCTTGTCGCCGGTGCCCATGACGATGTGGTCCACCTTCTGCATCTCGGCATAGCCCACGATGCCCGAGGCCGCCTCGCGGTCCAGCACAACCGCCGTGCCTGCCGCCGTCACCCCCTTGGCCTTGGCCGCGGCGCTGGCCTTGTCAAGGATGGCTTGCGCCTCGGCATCGGACCAATGATGGATCAGCGGGCCGCGCCCGGCACCATGGGCGACATTGACCACGCAGATCAGCAGCGCGCCGCCGTATTTCAACGTCAGATCCGCCGCCGCGCCCACCGCGTGCAACGCATGGTCCGTCCCGTCCACCGGGCACAAAAGCGTATAGGTCATGGCACTCTCCTCGCAGCCAGAGGCATCCGGCACGCGTTCATACCGCGCCCCCGCCAGCCGCGCCTTGACCTGCGTCAAGTCCGGCCCGGCGCCTCAAACTTGAACCAACTCCTTCGCACCCGCCGCCACGACTGCGCCCCATTCCCACATTTCCGCCCCAATCGGACCGCCAACTGATCACATCAGGCAGGCCCATCCAGACAGGGGAGTTCCATGGCGGCAATATCGGCAATTCTGGGTGGCACCCTTGGCTTCATCGTCGCCCTTATGGGGTTTTTCGCCTTCCACCTGACCGCGCTTCAGGCGCTTTCCCTGTGGTCCGGAACGGGCGTCCTGACCCTTGTTGCCCTGATGGTTTTGACCCAGCTCGCCCCCGCCGCCACGCCGGTCCAAGCCTGAAATATCTTGCCAAACGGCTACTTTGGCTCCATATCGGCGCGGCGAAGTCTTGACCATCGACCGACGTGCCGATCCGGCCACAGCTTTCGATCCCGCTGACCGAGCCGGGCCGCCGCATCTTGTGGGCGGCGATTTGACAGGAGATCACGATGGCCAAGGGCACCGTGAAATGGTTCAACGAAACCAAGGGTTTCGGGTTCATCTCGCCGGAAGGTGGCAAACAGGACATCTTCGTGCATATCACCGCGCTGCAGAGCGCCGGGCTGACCAGCCTGAAAGACGGCCAGCCGGTCGCTTTCGACGTCGAATCGGGCCGGGATGGCCGCGAAAAGGCGATCAACCTTACGCTCGCCTAGGCCGGGGGCGTGATCCAGACCCACCGGAATTGAAAAGGGGCGCCCCGCCAGGCGCCCCTTTTGCCTGACACGAGGGAAATGTCAGGCGTAGCGCGGCACCAGTTTGCCCCGCAACACATGTTCAAAGGCCACCCGCAGCGACACCGCCGACAAGGGCGCGCGCAGCACGGTCGGTTCATGGCGTTCAAGAGCAAAGCTTTGCACCGCACATTCGGCGCTGATCAGGATCACCGGGACAAGGCGCATCACCTCGCCCATCAGCTTCACGATGCGGCGCGCCTCGGCCAGACCGCCCACGCCGTCGCAATCCACCACCAAAAGATCCGCATGGCTGGGATCATCGGTAACCGCTGACAAAGCGGAGTAAAGGTCGCCAACGGTTTCCACCTGCAGGCCAAGCCCGGCAAGGCGGCGCTGACTGCCCGCCTCGGGCGCGGCGCTGACCAGCAGCGTGCGGACGGACCAGCCGACTGGCGCGGCGTCTTTTTCAGAGAATGACCTGACAACTTGCATCGGGCACCTTTTGGCTGCTTGCTTTGGTTCTACCTGCTGCGCATGTCGAAAATTTGCGGGCTTTGTGGCAACTTGTTGCCAGACTGGAAACGGGATGGTCGGTTTTTGGCACGCAGCCGGGGCTTCGCCCTGCCAGCCTTGCATCTGGCCGTTCAAGGATCATCGCCCCGATGGATTACGATTCCCTTATTGATGCCGAAACCTGGGCCTTCATCCGGCTGACGGACGCCTCTTATCCGGCAGACACCGCCACGCGGTCCATTGCCGAGCAGCGCCGCATTTACGACGACATGTGCCGGGTGTTCTTCCGGGGCTATCCGCCCGGCGTCACCGCGCGGGACGAGGCTTTGGCGGGCGTTCCCTGCCGGATCTATCCCGGCGCGGGCCCAACCGTGCTGTATCTGCATGGGGGCGGCATGGTCGTGGGCGGGCTGCACAGCCATGACGACGTCTGCGCCGAGATCCGTGCCGAAACCGGCCTGACCGTGGTTGCCGCCGACTACCGGCTTTTGCCCGAACATCCGACGCCTGCCGCGCTGGAGGATACGCTGGCCGTGGCACGCCACCTTGCCAAGGCCGGCCCGATACTCTTGGCAGGCGACAGCATAGGTGGCTTTCTGGCCGCCGCCGCCTCTCATGTCCTGCGTAGCGAGCCGCAGACCTGCATCCTGGGCCAGGTGCTGATCTATCCCGTACTGCGCGGCGATCTGGACAGCGGCAGCGCGCTGGAACATGCCCATGCGCCGATGCTGAGCCGCGATGATGTGCTGTACTACCAACGCCTTTATCGCGGGTCCGCCGCCCCGGGCACGGCACTGGTCGAGCCGCTGAAGGACCGC
>JANLQT010000512.1:0-2849 GCA_031368035.1 Rhodobacterales bacterium
TCACAGGTTCCAGCCGGGGCATTGGGCTGGGCATTGCCGAGGGCTTTGCGGCGGCGGGGGCACGGCTGCACCTGATTGCCAATGATGGGGCAGTTCATGCGGTGGCCAAGGCATTGGGCGCCACCTCGGTCGAGGCTGACATTGCCGACAAGACGCAGGTCCGGGCGGCTTTGGCGGGGCTGACCAGGATCGACGTGCTGATCAACAATGCCGGGTTGGAGCTGATGACGCCGATCGAAGACAGTTCCGACGCAACCTCGGACGCGTTTCGGCGGGTGATCGACATCAATGTCGGCGGCACGGCATTGGTGACGGCGGCGGCGCTGGACCGGATGCCAGCGGGAAGCGTCATCATCAACACCGCCTCGATCTGGGGCCGTGTCGCTGAGCCGCGCTTTGGCGCCTATGTCGCCTCCAAACATGCGATCATCGGGTTGACCAAGACCTGGGCGCGTGAGTTGGGGCCGCGTGGCATCCGGGTCAATGCGGTCTGTCCGGGGTGGGTGCGGACCGAAGCCTCGATGCGGTCTCTGGGTCGGATCGCGGCAGAGGCAGGGCGTGATCCACAGGCGATGCTTGATGAAATCGTGGCCGGACAAGCGCTTCCGGGCCTGATGGAACCTGCCGACATGGCCCCGACCTATCTGTTTCTCGGGTCGGGTCTGGCGGCCAACATCACCGGGCAATCCATCAACGTCGATCGGGGGGAAGTGCCATGGTGAAACCTTTGGCGGGCAAGCGGGCTTTGGTGACGGGTGCTGCCAGCGGCATCGGGCTTGCCACCGCGTTGGCGTTGCAGGACGCGGGGGCTGCCGTCGTCGGGCTGGACCTTGCGGCTTCAAGGACAGCGTTCCCGATCCTCGCCTGCGATTTGAGAGTCGAGGCACGGATCGTCGCGGCAGTGGCTGAAGGGGCAAAGCTGCTGGGCGGCTATGACATCCTCGTCAACAACGCGGGGATCTTGCAGGAATTGCCCTTGGGCAGCCTGACCGCCGCCCATATCGACCTGATGTTCGCCGTCAACGTGCGCGGTGCGATGCTGGCGGCGCGAGAAGTGCTGCCGCACCTGCCCGAGGGCG
Source organism: Rhodobacterales bacterium (assembly GCA_031368035.1). GTDB lineage: Bacteria > Pseudomonadota > Alphaproteobacteria > Rhodobacterales > Rhodobacteraceae > Stagnihabitans. Next base: position 1,080 of record JANLQT010000512.1, read on the forward strand.
GGCGGATCATCAACATCGTCTCAGAACTGGCCTATCTGGGCCGGGCCGGTGGCTCGGTCTACGCCGCGACCAAGGCCGCAATGATTGGCGCAACCCGGTCTTGGGCGCGCGAACTCAGCCCGCGCATTCTGGTGAACGCCGTGGCCCCGGGGCCGACCGACACGCCTTTGCTCGGCTTTAACCAATTGACCGATGAACAGAAAGCCGCCGAAACGGCCAACCCGATGGGCCGCATCGGCAGGCCAGAAGAGGTTGCCGCCGCCGTGGTCTTTCTGGCAGGCCCCGGCGCCACTTTCTTTACCGGACAATGTCTTGGCGCCAATGGCGGCGCTGCGATGACCTGATGGAACACCAAATGAACAGTGTCTTTTACGCAGAATTGCCCTGGCCCGAAGTCGAGGCCCGCATTGCGGCCGGCGCCCCGGTGTTCCTGCCTTTGGGGGCAACCGAGCAGCACGGTCGCCACATGGCGTTGAATGTCGACGTGGTGCTACCCACCGCCATCGCCGCGCGGGCCGCGGCCAAGGTTGGTGGTCTGGTGCTGCCGACCGTGGCCTACGGCAACCGTTCGCAGCCCAAGACCGGCGGCGGCCCGCAGTTTCCGGGCACGTTGAACCTGACAGCCAACACCTTCTCGCTGATCGTGCGCGATGTGATCTGCGATCTCTTCCGCCAGAAGGTCAGCAAGATCGTCACCGTCAACGGCCATTACGAAAACATCGGCCCGACGATCGAAGGGATCGAACTGGCGCTGGATGCCATCGGGCGCGACCGGGCCTCTGACCTGACCATCCTGCGCATCGACCATTGGGACATGGTGCGCCCCGAGACACTGCACCGCATTTTCCCCGATGGCTATCCGGGGATCGAGCTGGAACATGCCTCGGTCATCGAAACCTCGATGATGATGGCGCTGCGGCCCGAACTCGTCGACCTGACCCGCGCCACCCATGACGGCCCGGCGCATTTCCTGCCCTACGACCGCTATCCCAAGCCCTGCGACGAGGTTCCCGCCTCGGGTGTGCTGTCGCTGACGCAGGGGGCATCGGCTGAAAAGGGCGAGTGGCTGCTGGCCGATTGCGAGGCTGGCATCGTCGAAATCATCCAACGCGAATTCAAATAGAGCCCTGACATGACCAACTTCCACCAACCCGTCGATGCCGCCCAAGTTCCGCGTTTTGCCGGGCATTCCACCTTTATGCGCCTGCCCGCCGTGACCTCGGCCGCCGGGCTGGACATTGCCCTGGTCGGTATTCCGTGGGATGGCGGCACGACCAACCGCGCTGGTGCCCGCCATGGCCCGCGTGAGGTGCGCAACCAGTCCAGCCTGATGCGCCGCGCCCACCATGTCTCTGGCATTGCACCGTTTTCGGTGGCGAACGTGGCGGATGTCGGCGATCTGTCGGTCAATCCGATCAACCTTTTGGATGGTCTTGCCCGTATCGAAGCTGGCATGGCCGCCATCGTCGCCACCGGCGCGCTGCCCTTGTCGTGTGGCGGCGATCACCTGACCACCTTGCCGGTGCTGCGCGCCGTGGCAAAAAGCGGTCCCGTGGGCATGATCCACTTCGACGCCCATTCCGATACCAATGACACCTATTTCGGGGACAATCCCTTTACCCACGGCACGCCTTTCCGCCGCGCGATCGAGGAAGGTCTGCTGGACCCCAAACGTGTGGTGCAGATCGGCATTCGCGGTTCGGTCTATGATCCGGACGAACATGGTTGGGCCAAGGCACAGGGCATCCGCTTCATCTACATGGAAGAATT
>JANLQT010000517.1:0-11198 GCA_031368035.1 Rhodobacterales bacterium
TGCACGAGGCCGACAGTCGCCGCAAAGAACGCGGTCGAGGCGCCGATGATGACGATGAAATTCTTCGCCTCGGGCGCAAATTCATACAGCGGCGACATCCGGCAGACGAGGAACACCCCGGCCGTCACCATGGTCGCGGCATGGATCAGCGCCGAGACCGGTGTTGGACCCTCCATCGCATCGGGCAGCCAGGTGTGCAGGAACAGCTGCGCTGACTTGCCCATGGCGCCGATGAACAACAGCACGCCGATCAGGTTGGCCGCGTTCCAGTCGCTCCACAGGAAGTGCAGGCTGGTGGTGCCAAGCGTCGGCGTGGCCGCGAACACGTCATCGAACTTGATGCTGTCAGTCAGGTAGAACAGCCCGAAAATCCCCAAGGCGAACCCGAAGTCCCCCACCCGGTTCACCACAAACGCCTTGATCGCGGCGGCATTGGCCGAGGCCTTGCGGTAGTAGAAGCCAATAAGAAGGTAGGAGGCGACGCCCACGCCTTCCCAACCGAAGAACATCTGCACCAGATTGTCGGCGGTGATCAGCGCCAGCATGGCGAAGGTGAAGAACGACAGGTAGGCGAAGAACCGGGCGCGGTAGGGCTCGTCATCCGCCCAGTTCTCGTCATGCGCCATGTAGCCGAGCGAATACAGATGCACCAGCGCCGACACCGTGGTCACGACGACCAGCATGATCGCGGTCAGCCGGTCGAGCCGGATCGCCCAGTCGGTCGACAAAGACCCACTCTCAATCCAGCGCAGGATCTCGATGTGCTGCGTGGTGCCGTCGAAGGTCAGAAACACAACCCAGCTCAGCACCGCCGCCAGAAACAAGAGGCCGGTCGAGACGTAAAGCCCGGCCCACTCGCCAATCTGCCGCCACAAAAAGCCGCAGATCACCGCGCCCAACAGCGGCGCGAGGAGGATGATCACAGGAACCATGATGTCAGCCCTTCATCACATTGGCGTCTTCGACGTCGATGGTGCCGCGGTTGCGGAAGAACACCACCAGGATCGCAAGCCCGATGGCCGCCTCGGCCGCAGCGACCGTCAGCACGAACATGGTGAACACCTGCCCCACCAGATCGCCCGAGAAGGACGAGAAAGCGACGAGGTTGATGTTCACCGCCAGCAGCATCAGCTCGATCGACATCAGGATGACGATCACGTTCTTCCGGTTGAGGAAGATGCCGAAGATGCCGATGACGAACAGCGCCGCCGCGACCCCCAGGTAATGTTCCAAGCCTACCATCATCGTCCCTCCGGGAGTTTCCCCGTTATTTCCGTAGGATGGGTGATTCACCCATCTTTTCGTTAAAGTCCCTGCCCCGGCTTCACATCCACCAGTTCCATCGCCTTCGCCGGATCGCGCCACATCTGGTGCAGCACGTTCTGGCGCTTGATATCCTTACGGTGGCGCAGCGTCAGCACGATCGCCCCAATCATCGCCACCAGCAGGATCAACCCTGACAACTGGAACAGCAGCAGGTATTTGTCATAAATCAGCAGCCCCAAAGCTTTGGTGTTGTCCACCGTCGCCAGATCGGGCGCCGCCGCCAGATGCAAGGACGCCGCCTTGTCCGACGTGACCCAGGCGCCGATGCCGAAGGACAGCTCGATCAGGATCACCACGCCGATCAATAGGCCAAGCGGCATATAGCGCGCCATCTCGCCCTTCAGTTCTGCGAAATCGACGTCCAGCATCATCACCACGAACAGGAACAGCACCGCGACCGCGCCGACATAGACGATGATCAGCAGCATTGCGACGAACTCGGCCCCCAGCAGCACGAACAGACCTGCCGAGGACAGGAACGCCAGGATAAGCCACAGCACCGAATGGACCGGGTTGCGGGACAAGGTCACCAGCAGGGCGGAGGTCAGCGTGACAGAGGAAAACGCGTAGAACGCCAGATCAGCAATATTCATGCCGGTTTCCCCTCGGTTTCCGCAAAGACCGCCTGAGCAATCTCCAAAGCCTTCTGCGTGGCGGGCAGACCGCCGAACATGCTCATTTGCCAGATCACTTCCGCGATCTCGCGCTGCGTGGCACCGGCGGCCAGCCCATTCTGCACCGTCACCCGCATCTGCGGCTCGCCCACCGGACCCAGCACGGTCAGCGCCGCGATGGTCACCAGAAACCGCGTGCGCGCATCCAGACCTTCGGGGTTGAACGTCTTGCCGAAGAACATCTCCAGCATCTCTTTCGGCATCGCCGGGAACATCTTCTCGAACGCCTTGGTGTCCACCCCCGCGAACGGAGGCGTAAAGGCACGGGCCATGGTTTGGCCCTGTTCCATCATCTGCTGAAACAGTTTGCTGAAATCTTCGGTCATCTGTAGGGCGCATCCATTTCAAGGTTGCGGGCAATCTCGGCTTCCCAGCGGCCGCCGTTGTCGAGCAGTTTTTCCTTGGTGTAGAACAGCTCTTCGCGGGTTTCGGTGGCGAATTCGAAGTTCGGGCCCAAGACGACGGCATCGACCGGGCAAGCCTCTTGGCAGAAGCCGCAGTAGATGCACTTGGTCATGTCGATGTCATAGCGCGTGGTGCGGCGCGAGCCATCGTCACGCGGTTCGGCGTCGATGGTGATGGCCTGCGCCGGGCATATCGCCTCGCACAGCTTGCAGGCGATGCAGCGTTCCTCGCCATTCGGATACCGGCGCAGCGCGAGTTCGCCCCGGAAACGCGGGCTCAGCGGGCCTTTTTCATGCGGATAGTTCAGCGTCACCTTTGGCGCGAAGAAATACTTCAGGCCCAGGCCGAAGCCCTTGATGAAATCCGACAACAGGAAGTAGCCAACTGCCCGCCCGTAGTCCGTGGTTCTTTCCGGCCCCATGGTCAGACTCCCAACTTTTCTTCAAGGTCTTCCAGCCGGTCGTTGAACGTCCCGGCGGTCGCCGCCACGGCAAACACCAGCCCGGCACCGGTTTGAGCATCGCTTTGCCGCGTCTCGGCAACGGTTTGCATCTGCCGTCCCAAGACCTGAGGCGTCTTTTGCAGGTCACTGGAATACACGCGCAGGCTTTGATATTCGGTTTCGGACAGCACCATGGCTCAGCCCCCCATCGCATAGCGGGCCCAGAAATGGCCGAGGACTTCGTATTTCGCCAGAAACGCCACGATGACGACCCAAGCCAGCGACATCGGCAGGAACACCTTCCAGCCGATCCGCATCAGTTGGTCGTAGCGATAGCGCGGCACGATGGCCTTCACCATCGCGAACATGAAGAAGAAGAACCACATCTTGCCGACCATCCACAGCACGCCGTCCGGCAGGCCGGGAATCGGCGACAGCCAGCCGCCGAAGAACAACAGGCTGATCAGCGCGCACATCAGGAAGATCGCGATATATTCGCCGGCCATGAACAACAGGTAAGGTGTCGAGGAATATTCCACCATGAACCCGGCCACGAGTTCCGATTCCGCTTCGGGCAAGTCGAACGGCGGCCGGTTCGTCTCGGCCAGCGCCGAGATGAAGAACAGCACCACCATCGGCAGATGCGGCAGCCAGTACCAGCCGAACAGGCCATAGCCGCGCTGCGCCTCGACAATGGCGCCAAAGCTCATCGACCCGGTGGACAGGATGATGCCGATGATGATCAGGCCCAGCGAAACCTCATAGGAAATCATCTGCGCGGCGGACCGCAGCGAGCCGAGGAACGCGTATTTGGAGTTCGACGCCCAGCCGCCCATGATCACGCCATACACCTCAAGCGAGGAGGCGGCGAAGACGAACAGGATGGCGACGTTGATATCCGACAGCACCCAGCCGGGCGAGAACGGGATAACCGCCCAAGCGAGAATGGCCAGCACGAACGACAGCAGCGGCGCAAGGAAGAACACCGGCCGGTCCACGCCCGCCGGCACCACGATTTCCTTGACCACATATTTCAGCGCATCGGCCACCGACTGCAGCAGCCCAAACGGCCCCACCACGTTCGGGCCTTTGCGCATCTGCACCGCGGCCCAGATCTTGCGGTCGCCATAGACCAGAAACAGCAGGCTGATCATCACGAAGGCGACGATCAGCAGGCCCTGGGCGGCGATAAGCACGAAGGTGCCCAAGCCTGTTTGCAGAAAATCAGCCATCGCGTCCCACCCTCAGTCCTTCGTCTCAATTCCCGCGCGCAGCGGGTCAAACCGTTGGTATGCCTTGCGTGCCGCAGTCGCGCACTGTCACTTCGGCATCAATCGTCCGCATCCCAAGCGGCAGCGCCGCCGAGATGGTGTAAACCGCATCTGCGCGCCAAGTTCCACCCTTCTCGTCAACATTCGTCCGCACATGCCGCGCGAAGCCGTAACCCCGGATCAGCGCATATTGCGCCGCAGCGCAGCGGGCATAGGCGTCCACGTCGTCCTTGTTGCGCGCGCCGGTCATCACCACCTTGAAATCCACCAGATCGCCGTCCATCAGATTGGTCTCAATCCCCAGATAAACCGGGTGAAAATCGCTGTCCGTCGCCTCGGGTACAGAAGGTGCCACAGGGGGTTCCTCTGCGGTCGATCCCGCGCAAGCCGACAGCACCGCCGAGGCGGTCAGCAGACTTGCCGGGATCAGCAGGCGGCACATCAGGTTCACTCCGCCGCCATTTTCCGCGCCGCAGCACGGCTTGCATCCATCGCCGCCAACTCGCCCATCACCGCCGAGGCGCGGGCGATCGGATTGGTCAGGTAATAGGACGAAACCGCGCCCCGGAAAGCCACATCCGCCTTGCCAAGCGCCGCCATCGGCAACGGCGTCCAGGCGTTGTCCGGCACCGCGTCCAGCGCGCCCAGATGCGGATGCTTCAGCACCAGTGCCGAACGCAACTGCGCCAGCGAATCCCACGGCAATGTCTTGCCCAACTCCGCCGAGAGCGCCCGCAGGATCGCCCAGTTTTCCTTGGCATCCCCCGGAGCAAACCCGGCCCGCAGCGCCAGTTGCGGCCGTCCCTCGGTGTTGACGAACAGACCCGATTCCTCGGTATAAGCCGCGCCCGGCAGGATCACATCCGCCCGTGCCGCGCCCCGGTCGCCGTGGCTGCCCTGATAGATCACGAAGGGGCCAGCCTTGATGTCCACCTCATCGGCGCCGAGGTTGAAGATCACCTCCGCCCCTTCGACGGCCTTCAGACCGCCTTCCGCGACAGCGCCGACATCCATCGCGCCCACGCGGGCTGCGGCGGTGTGCAAGATCAGCAGCTTGGTATCGCCAAGCTCGCAAATCTTCATCGCATGGGCCAGCACCGCTTCGCCATCCGCTTCGCTGATCGCGCCCTGCCCCAGGATCACCAAGCCCGGCGTGCCCGCCGTGTTGACCCGATCCTGCGTCATCATCCCCGCCAATGCGGCGCGGTCGCTGCCCAGATGCGCATAATCATAAGTCAGATCGACTGCTTCGCCCAATACCGCGACCTGCGCGCCATTGGTCCAGGCCCGGCGGATGCGGGCGTTCAGCACCGGCGAGTCCAGCCTTGGATTGGTGCCGATCAACAAAATGCGCTTGGCGCTGTCGATATCCTCGATCCGCGCGTTGCCGACATAGGCCGAGCGGTTGCCCGCAGGCAATTTCGCCCCGTCGGTGCGGCATTCAATCGAACCGCCAAGACCCTCGACCAGCGCCTTCAACGAGAAGATCGCCTCGACCGGGGCCAGATCGCCGACCAGCGCCGTGATCTTTTTGCCCGTCATCGCCGCAGCCGCCTTCGCCAAAGCCTCGCCCCACGATGCCTTCCGTAGCTTGCCATTCTCACGAATATACGGCGTATCCAGCCTCTGCCGACGCAGACCGTCCCAGATGAACCGGGTCTTGTCGGAAATCCATTCCTCGTTCACGCCGTCATGGTTGCGCGGCAGAATGCGCATCACTTCGCGGCCCTTGGTGTCGATGCGGATGTTCGACCCCAAGGCGTCCATCACGTCGATACTTTCAGTCTTGGTCAGTTCCCACGACCGTGCCGTGAACGCATAGGGCTTCGAGGTCAGCGCCCCGACCGGGCACAAATCGATGATGTTGCCTTGCAGGTTCGAATCCAGCGTCTGGTTCAGATACGAGGTGATCTCGGCATCTTCTCCGCGCCCGGTCTGCCCCATCTGGGTGATCCCGGCGACTTCCGAGGTGAACCGGACACAGCGCGTGCAGGAAATGCAGCGCGTCATGCAGGTTGCGACCAGCGGACCCAGGTTCAGATCCTCGCTCGCCCGCTTCGGCTCGCGGTAACGCGAAAAGTCCACGCCGTAAGCCACGGCCTGATCTTGCAGATCGCACTCGCCGCCCTGATCGCAGATCGGGCAATCCAGGGGATGGTTGATCAGCAGGAATTCCATCACGCCCTCGCGGGCCTTTTTCACCATCGGAGAGTTGGTCTTGACCACCGCAGGCTCGCCATTCGGCCCGCCGCGCAAGTCCCGGAACTGCATGGCGAAACTGGCGGTCGGCTTTGGCGGGCCGCCGACGACTTCCACCAGACACATCCGGCAGTTCCCGGCAATCGACAGGCGCTCGTGATAGCAGAACCGGGGCACTTCCACCCCGGCGGCCTCACAGGCCTGGATGATGGTCATCGCTTGGTCCACCTCGACCACGATGCCGTCGATCGAGACTTTCTTCAGGTTAGACATGGCTCAAGCCCTTCCGCATCCATCCCGGCGCCAGTGCCCGCAGAGCTTCGAAAATGCCCTGCTGCGGCTGGCCCGGTTCTTCGTTCTTCTGACCCTGAAAGGCAACGGTTTTCACGCGCGCCTCGACGTCGGCGATGATGTATTTCTGATCGAGACCGCCATAGCACATCGCCGTCACTCCGCCGCACAGCGGCGCTGCTTCCAAAGCTGCGCCTCTTTCAACCAGGCCCAGTCAAACGCCGCATCGCTGGCACCATTGGCGCGCAGCAGGTCCAGCCGCGCCAAAGCCTCGTCCAGGGTCGGACGATGGCCTTCGGGCACCCACCACATCACGAAATGCTGCTGTCCCAGCACCTCAAACCAGTCCTGCCGCCGTTCGTAAAACGCCCGGTGCACGGTGTTCCAGACGAATTCTTCCAGGCTTTCCACATCGGTCCAGACCGTCAGGTTCGACACATATTGCGGATCACCGGCGATCTTGGCCTCGGTATTGCCGGTGCCCGGCTCGCCCGAGCCCTCCATCATCCAGACAAACCCCGGCATCCGCTTGCCCAGCCCGTTCACCCGGTCCAGCGCGACCATGAACTCGGCCACGCGGGGATCATCCGTGGGCGCCAGCAGGCGGCCCACGTTCAACTCGGCCAGATGAAAGCCTTCGCGGCCCGATTTGACCAGCCCGCTCATTCGGTGGACCTGATGATCTGGCCCAGGAACGTGCCCTTGGCGATTTCCACCTTGCCCGCCGCGCAATAGCTGGCCACATCGCCGCTCACCGCGCCCGAACCCGCCAGAATCGCCTCAGCCGCCGCCTTGACCCGCGCCTTCTCGACCGGGTCCTTCACAAAGGCCCGCACCTCCGGCTCGGTATAGCCCTTGTCGATCGCGTATTGCCGCAAGGCAAACGCTTTGTCCCAGACCACGAATATCCGCGCCTCGATCGAGGGACAGGTGTTCCGCAGGATTTCACCGGCCTGCGCGGCGATCAGTTGCTCGTTGATATGGGCCTCTTCGGGCAAGGGCACCTTGTCCTCGGCCCATGCGGGCAGCCCGGTCAGGGCCAGGACCAGGACCAGAAACAGCGCGCGTCTCATTCTGCACATCCCCCCGGAAAGGCCCAGGCGCCGGTCGGCTCGAACATGCCCATCGCCCAGGGCGACAGATCCCGCCCATAGCTATCGCAGAACGCCAGCGCCACGGCCTTGGCGGTCTTGCCTTCGGCATAGTCAAAGGACGCGCCACGCGGACGATAAACCCGCATCAACTCGCCGCCCGGCATCGACGAGACTGCAGAGCGCGTCACCACATATTCCGTGCCCGCCACTTCCAGCGTTTCCGGCGCGCCAGTCGGCGGCGGCATCGGACGCGTGCCGGTGCCGCAAGCCGACAGGCCCGCAAAGGCCGCGACTGCCAGAAGGGTGCGAGACGCCCCCACCCCGGTCACTCCGCCGCGATGGCGCTGACGCGGCCGGTCTTCTTCGCCTTGATCCGGTCCTCGATCTCGCCCCGAAAGGCGCGCACCAGACCTTGGATCGGCCAGGCCGCCGCATCGCCAAGCGCGCAGATCGTATGGCCCTCGACCTGCTTGGTGACGCTCAGCAGCATGTCGATCTCCTCGATCTCGGCATCGCCGGTGACCAGCCGGTCCATCACCCGCATCATCCAGCCGGTGACCTCGCGGCAAGGCGTGCACTGGCCGCAGCTTTCGTGCTTGTAGAACTTCGCCAGCCGCCAGATCGCCTTGATGACGTCGGTGGACTGGTCCATCACGATCACCGCCGCCGTCCCCAGCCCCGAGCGCTGTTCCCGAAGCCAGTCGAAATCCATGATCGCGCCGTCGCATTGCGCCGCCGTCAGCATCGGCACGGACGACCCGCCGGGAATGACCGCCTTCAGGTTCTTCCAACCGCCGCGCACGCCGCCACAATGCACCTCCAGCAGCTCTTGCAGCGGGATCGACATCGCCTCTTCCACGACGCAGGGGTTGTTCACATGCCCCGAGATGCCGAACAGCTTGGTCCCGGTGTTGTTCGGCCTGCCAAACCCCGCAAACCACTCCGCCCCCCGGCGCAGGATCGTCGGAACCACGGCAATCGATTCCACATTGTTCACCGTTGAAGGGCAACCATACAGCCCCGACCCCGCCGGGAACGGCGGCTTCATGCGCGGCATCCCCTTCTTGCCCTCAAGGCTTTCCAGCAGAGCGGTTTCTTCGCCGCAAATATACGCCCCCGCGCCGTGATGCAGGTAGAAGTCGAAGTCGAACCCCGATCCACAGGCATTTTTCCCCAGCAGCCCGGCGTCATAACACTCGTCAATCGCCGCCTGCAGCACTTCCCGTTCGCGAATGTATTCGCCACGGATATAGGTGTAGCAAGCATTCGCCCCCATCGAGAACGCAGCAATCAGCGCCCCCTCGATCAGCGTGTGGGGATCATGCCGCATGATCTCGCGGTCTTTGCAGGTGCCGGGTTCGGATTCGTCGGCGTTGATCACCAGATAGCTGGGCCGCCCATCCGACTGCTTCGGCATGAACGACCACTTGAGGCCCGTCGGAAACCCCGCACCGCCGCGCCCGCGCAGGCCAGACGCCTTCACGATCTCGATGATCTTGTCGCGGCCAAGCGCCAGCAAGGCGCCCGTGCCGTCCCAATGCCCCCGCTTGCGCGCCCCCGCCAAGCTGCGGTCGTGCATACCGTAAAGATTGGTAAAGATGCGGTCCTGATCCTGAAGCATCTGCCGGTTCCTTATTGTTCGTGCTGGCGCCTGCGCCAGATGCGGTAGGTGATGATCAGCGCATAGGCAAAGCCCGCCAAGGCCGCGAGATCGAAGAGGAAAATGAACTTCGGCGGCCAGCCATAGGCCCCGCCGATCATCTGCAACAACAGCCAGCCGCCCATGGTGACGACCAGCACGATCGAGACCAGTTTCACCTGGGCCTTTTCCGTGGTCATTTTGGGATCGGGCTTGGCCATGGCTCAGTAATCATTGGTCTTGGCACGGATGCGGAACGCGTCCAGACCCTCGGCACCGATGATCCGGGCCTGCGAGACCCATTTGTCGCGGGAGACGCGGCCCTTGAAGCCCTTCAGGTTGCCATCCATCCAGGCCACTTCGCCGGCCCCCCAGCCGGCGATCTGGTCGAAATGGAAGATGCCCAGTTCGTGGCACAGCTTATCCAGACCCGGCCCAATGCCTTCGAGTGCCTTCAGATCATCGCCCTTGCCACCACGCGGGCCAGACAGCCCCATCGGCTTGGCCGGCTCGGACGAGACGAAAGGTTCGGCAACAGGGATCACAGCGGCGACCGGTGCCGGGGCCGCAGCAGCGGGGGCAAGCGCCGGAACCGCAGCAGGGGTCACGAAAGGTGCGGGCGTCGCAACCGGATGATGCCCATGATCGTCATGCCCGTGCCCGTCATGCCCATGATCGTCATGCCCGTGATCATCATGATGCCCACCTGCATTCGCGCCCAAGGCATTGGGAGAAGGCGCGTCCCAGAACATGCCCAGCAGCACTCCGAACACCAGGAACACGAATATCCCGATCAACACCGCGGTGACTGCGGTGATATCACCCAGCCATCTGGCCAGCACCGCCGCGATGATCCCAGCGATCAGCGCCCAAAGCCAGCCGCCCGGCCAAGGCTGCATCGGTGTCGTCGGCCCACCGGACTGTCCGGCATCATGTCCCGCCATTTTGCGCTCCTCAGACCCTCTCGCGACGCCAAGGCGTCAGTATCGGCACTTCGGTCCCGTCGATCCGCTTGACGGTGTCGCCCATATCCACCGCCCGCTGCGCCGTGGCATTGAACTGCTTGCGACCCGATTCAAAGTCCTTCAGCGAGGTCAGCCCCGACAGCGGCTCTGCCGCATAGCGCCCATTCTGCGGCCCGGGGTTCGGAACCTCCCCCACCGCGAACCGCGCGATCAGATCGCGCAGTTTGGCCGCCGTCAGATCCTCGTAATAATCCTTGCCGATCTGCGCCATGGGCGCATTGGTGCAGGCCCCCATGCATTCAACCTCTTCCCAACTGAACTTTCCATCCGCCGACAGCGCATGAGCCGAAGGCGAGATCAGTTCCTTGCAAACCGCAATCAGCTCCTCCGCGCCGCAGATCATGCAGGACGTGGTGCCGCAAATCTGCACATGGGCAATGGACCCAACAGGTTGCAGCTGGAACATGAAGTAAAACGTCGCGACTTCCAGCGCGCGGATATAGGCCATGCCCAACATATCCGCGATCCGTTCAATGGCCGGCTTGGTCAGCCACCCTTCCTGTTCCTGCGCACGCCACAGCAAGGGGATGATCGCCGAAGCCTGACGGCCCTCGGGATACTTCGAGATTTGCGCCTTGGCCCAATCCAGATTGTCAGGCGTGAAGGCGAAGGACGCAGGTTGGTCTTTGTGCAGGCGACGCAGCATCAGTTGCAGTCCTTTAGTGTGATCTTAGTTCCGTTGTAGACAACCTCAATCGCCCCTTCGAGTTCGAGAGTTTCGACCGCACGAACTGAGACGTTCCGCAATGCCGTAAGCTGAGCGCCGTCTAGTTCCTTGGAATAGCCATAGACGACCGCAATTTCATGCAATAGTGCGCCAGGAAACTTCGGA
>JANLQT010000518.1:0-3157 GCA_031368035.1 Rhodobacterales bacterium
GCCAATACGCTGCTGAAAAAGAAGATGCTGTTCGGGTCGGACTGGCCGATGATCGCGCCGGAAAAGTGGCTGGACGCCTTTGACAAGGCCGCCTTCAAGGACGAGGTCCGCCCGCTGATTTTGAAAGACAATGCCATGCGCCTGTTGGGCGTGCCAAATGCCTGAGGCGCCATGTCCCTGACCCAAGCAGATATCGACACGCTCGCTGCAAGGCCCGTTCCGGCGGGGCGGCTTTTGATCGACGGCGCGTTTTCCGATGGCAGCGCCGCGCCTTTGGAGGTGTTGTCGCCAATCAATGGCCAGCATCTGACCACCATCGCCTCGGCCACCGAGGCGGATGTGGCGCGCGCCACGGCGGCGGCGCGGCGCAGCTTTGACGATGGGCGCTGGTCGCGGCAATCGCCTGCCGCGCGCAAGGTGGTGCTGATGAAGCTGGCCGCGCTGATCGAGAGGCACGCCAACGAACTGGCGGTTTTGGGGGTGCGCGACAATGGCACCGAGATCGGCATGGCGCTGCGGGCGGAACCCCTGTCCGCGGCGCAGACCTTCCGTTGGTATGCCGAGGCGCTGGACAAGCTGTATGGCGAGATTGCCCCGACCGCCGACACCGTGCTGGCGCTGATCCACCGCGAGCCGGTGGGGGTGGTGGCGGCCATCGTGCCGTGGAACTTCCCGCTGATGATCGGGGCGTGGAAGCTGGCCCCTGCCCTCGCGGCGGGCAATTCGGTGGTGCTGAAACCGGCAGAGACGGCCTCGTTGACGCTGCTGCGGCTGGGCGAGTTGGCGCTGGAGGCGGGGTTGCCGCCCGGGGTGCTGAACGTCGTGACCGGCGCGGGCGCAGTCACGGGGGCGGCTTTGGCGCTGTCGATGGATGTGGACGCGCTGGTGTTCACGGGGTCTGGCGCGACAGGGCGGCGGCTTTTGGAATATTCCGCGCGGTCAAACCTGAAGCGGCTGTATCTGGAACTGGGCGGCAAAAGCCCGAACATCGTCTTTGCCGATGCGCCCGATCTGGCGGCGGCGGCCAAGGCGGCGGCGGCGGGCATCTTCCGCAACGCCGGGCAGGTGTGCGTGGCGGGATCGCGGCTGCTGGACGAGGCTGGGGTGCACGACCGGTTTGTGGAGATGCTGGCACAGGCGACGGCGGGGATGAAAGTCGGCGATCCCCTGGACCTGACGACGCAGATCGGGGCGGTGAACTCGGCGCCGCAACTGGCGCGCAATCTGGGGTTTGTCGAAAGCGCGAGGGCGGAAGGCGGCGAGATCGTCGTGGGCGGGGCGCAGGCTTTGGGCGAGACGGGCGGGTATTATCTGGAGCCGACGATTGTGACGCGCGTGGCGGACACGCACCGTCTGTTCCGCGAAGAGGTGTTCGGTCCGGTTCTGGCCGTCACGGCGTTTGACGGTGAGGCCGAGGCTTTGCGGCTGGCCAATGCGACGGACTACGGCCTCGCGTCGGGGCTGTGGACCAGCAACCTGGGCCGGGCGCACCGGATGATCCGGGGCATCCGCGCCGGGGTGGTGCATGTGAACACCTATGGCGGCACGGACATCACGGTGCCGATGGGCGGGGTCAAGCAATCGGGCAATGGCCACGACAAGTCCTTGCACGCGTTCGACAAATACACCGACCTGAAGACGGCGTGGATTCAGCTTTGACCGGTTAGCTGTGGCCTGGCAAGGCGCAGCGCCTCGGTAAAGACGGCGTCGTCGCCGACGTGGTTCATCAAGATCAGCACCAGCCGGGCGTTCATCGCGTGGCTTTCGGCCTCGGTCAGGCCGTCATGCGCGGCGATCAGGGTGGCATAGGCCTCGTCCGGCTGGCGCAGGTTGGGGGCGGTGATCAGGGGCATGGGGATTCCTTGCCAAGGGCGCGGGAGAGGGCGGCGGCGACGGCCTCGGCGTCAAAGTGGTCCCAACGCGCGGCGATGTGCTGATCGGGGCGCAGCAGATATACCGCCGAGGGCGCTTGGCCCAAATAGCGCTGTTGCAGGGCGTCGTTGCCTTGCGCGGACAGGGCAAGGCGTTTGACCGTCAGGCCGTCGATCAAGATCTCGTCCGGGGCCTCGGCATCCAGCGTCAGCAGAGTGAAGCAGCGCAAGTGCTCCAGCAGCCAGCCGCCCGGCATTGGCGCATCCGGGCAGGCGCTGCCGGGGCGGGTTCTGGCGGGCATCAAGGGGTGATCCGGCCCGTTCAAGGCCGAGCCGTCGTAGGAGCAGGGCACCGAAAGGCGGCCGGAATTGACGAGGGTGCGGGCGAAGGGCAGGGTTTCGGCGAGATCCAGCACCGCGTTGCGGAACATCTTGGACATTGGCGATTTCGGCGTGATGAAATCGGTGGCGCGGGAGGAGTTCAGGATATTTTCCTCGGCCCCGTGCACTCGCTCTGTGTCATAGCTGTCCAGCAGGCTGCCCGGCGCTGTGCCCGCGATCACCAGCGCCAGTTTCCAGCCGAGGTTGTCCGCATCCTGAATGCCGGAATTGGCCCCGCGCGCGCCGAACGGGCTGACCTGATGCGCGGCGTCGCCGGCGAAGAGGACCCGACCATGGCGGAACCGGTCCATCCGTCGGCACTGGAAGGTGTAGATCGAGGTCCATTCCAGATCATAGTCCACGTCCGGCCCCAGCATCGCATCGACGCGGGCGCGGATGCGGGTCGGTTCCAGTTCGCGGCTGCGGTCGATGTTCCAGCCGAGTTGGAAGTCGATCCGCCAGATGCCGTCGGGTTGCTTGTGCAGAAGCGCGCTGTCGCCGGATTTGAAATGCGGCTCGAACCAGAACCAGCGTTCGGTCGGGAAATCGGCGGTCATGCGGACATCGGCGATCAGGAAATTGTCCTCGAACGCCCGACCGTTGAAATCGAGGCCCAGCAGCGTGCGGACAGGGGAGCGGGTGCCATCGGCGGCGATCAGCCAATCGGCCTGAACCCGATAGGCGCCGTCAGGGGTGGAGACGTCCAGCGCGACGTGATCGGCCATGGGCGTCACGTCATCGACCCGGTTGCGCCCCCGGATTTCGATGGGCGCGCCGTTCGCCTGTGCGGTCAGGATCGCGTCGTGCAGGAATTTCTCGAAATACGGCTGTTGCAAATTGATGAAGGCGGGGAAGGCGTGGCCGCCCTCGGGCGCGAGGTTGAAGTCATACAGCAGGCGGTCGTC
>JANLQT010000520.1:0-3463 GCA_031368035.1 Rhodobacterales bacterium
CGCGCCAGCAGCGCCGGAACCGAAGCCACCCGCAGCGCCAAAGGCCGCCCCATCACCGCGCGCAGCGCCTGCAACGCCGCCTCGTCGCCGGGGTCGGCCAGCGCCACACGCTCGGCCCCGGCCTCGTCCGGCCCCAAGGGAAGCACCATCGCCCCGCGCAGAAACCGCAGCGACAGCCCGGCGGGCAGGGCAATCCGCTCCGGCCAGTCGCCATCGGCCATCAGCGGCAACCCGGCGTCCGCCGCCCTGGCCCGGGCAACCGCCAACGGATCGCTGCCCGAAACCACGCTCATGGGTTCGCCATCATCCCCATCTTCGCCCGCAATTCCGCACTGACCGAGGCGGCGTCGCCCTGATTGCGCATCACATGCGGCGTGATGAACACCACCAGCTCGGTCCGGCCGTTCTGCGCGTTCAAACTGTTGGGAATCAGCCCGAACAGCGACGTTTTTCCATTGGTGGACTGCTGCGAGATCAGCCCGCCCAACACCACGGTCTGCCTGTCATAAACCGCCACCCGCGTGGTGATCGACCGCTCGCGCAGGGTCGGCGTCAGGTTCGCCGTGCCATCCGCGGTGTCGTTGACCACCGCCGACAGTTCCTGATTGACCTGCAGATTCACCAGGTTGGTCTGACTGACCTGCGCCGTCACCCGCAAGATCACCCCGGCATCGCGGTATTCCACTTGATTGACGGTCGGCGCGCCCACGGTCGAATTGTCGGTCACCTGCTGCGTGACGATCGGCACCGATTCCACCACCTTGATCTCGGCCTCTTCGTTTTCAAACGCCACGACCGAAGGGGCCGAAATGACCTTGACCTTGGTCACCTCGCTCAAGGTGTTGATGATCAGCTTGGGGCTCAGCCCATTGCCCAGAACCAGATTGAACCCCGGGAATGTGCCGGAAATATCGCCGGAATTGCCGGTCGAGACACTGGCAGAGCCATACTGGCTTTCAAGGTAAGCCTGCACCCCCAGCTTGGTCGCATCGTTCAGCGTGACCTCCACCAACATCACGTCGATCAGCACCTGCACCGGCGCCTTGTCCAGCGAGGCAAGCAACGCCAGCGCCTGCTGCCGCATCGGCGCGGGGGCGCGGATGATGATGGTGTTGTCGCCGTCATTGGGGGTAAAGCGCACGTCGCCGCCGCCGCCCATGCCCAGATCCGCCACCGTGGCGCTGCCGGCATCCGGCGTGGACAGGCCCATCAGCGTGACCCCGGTGCCGTCGCCCGCCGCTTGATCGGCCGGCGCGGCATCCGGCGCGGCACTGGCTGCCGGGGCCGTCATGCCGCTGCTGCCGCCAAAGGTCGCCGTCAGCAACTTGGCCAGATCCGACGCGCGCGAATACTGCACCTGATAGACATGCACATCGCCGCTGTTGGCCCCGCCGCCCCGGTCCAATCGCCGGATCCAGCTCATCGCGGCGGTCAGATCGCCCTTGCTGCGCGCCATCACCAGCAACGCGTTCGACCGGTCCAGCACCTGCACCTTCCAGCCCGACGAGGCCGGATCGCTGTCCGCCAGCGCCGAAAGCTCGGACGCGACCGAGGCGGCAGAGGCGTTCTTCAGGAACGCGATCCCGGCGTTCGGCTTGGCCAGCAGCCCGTTGTCCAGCGTCTCGACAATGTCGGCCACCGCCGCGCGGTCGCCGGCCGTGCCCTTGACCAGCAGCATATCATCATTGCCCGACGCCCGGATCGACCCCGAGGGCACCGCAAACCCGTCCAGCAGGTCCAGCATCCGCTTGGCGCCCATATGGTGCAGCGGCAGGGCGGTCAGCCCGTAGCCTTCACTCGTCAGCGAGGCGGATGTGGCATTGCCGCTGGCCTGGATCAGGAAGGCGTCGCCCTGTTTGACCAGCACCAGCCCGTCAGCCTTCAACGCCTCTTCGAAAATCTGCAACAACTGCGCGCGCGGTACCGGGCCGCCGGTCGCCATGCTGATCGTGCCGCTGGCGCTGGGATCGATCGTATAGGCCGCGCCCAGAATGTCGGTCAGCAAGGACTTGGCCGCGACATCCACCGTGACCCCCTGCAAATTGACGGTATACCCGGTGCCCAGCGCGGTCACGCCCGGTGGCACGGTCTGCTGGTTTCCGGCCTCGTCGAAATAGACCACTTCGGTGGTGGAATTGCCGCCCCCTGCACCCGACCCGCTCCGGCCATTGCGGGCCGACAGGTCCAGCCCGGCCAGCGGATTGCCCATGGAATCGGTGCCCGGCAACTGACCTGGCGCGCAGGATGCCACCAGCACCGCCAATCCAAGGGCGGCAAGCCAGGCCATGGGCCGTGTCCGCGCGGCCCGATTGGCGGCACGGTTCGGGGCTGGCAAGCTTTGCGTCATGTCCTGTCTCTCCCCGGGCGAAGCGCCAGCCTGCCGAACTGCTCCGACCGGATACCCGCTTCGACCCGGTCAAAGTCGGGCCGGATCAGCATCCGGAGTTGCGGCTGCGCCGTCCATCAACCTGTGGTATAGAGACGCCAAATAAATCTCATGGTCTAGTCCCGTCGTCGTCCTCGCCGCAGATGTCGCACCCAAGATCAACGGTTGACCCGAACGGTTGGCCCGGCCAGCCTGCTGCGGCCCCGAGTCGGGCGGCATCAAAGGGAAAGACGGCCATGACCACCGCGATCTGGAACGAAATCCTGGACCCCCGCTTTTCCCGCTTCGTGATGTTCAACGCGCCCCTGAAGCGCCTGGCCACCGGCTTTGACTGGGCCGAAGGCCCGGTCTGGTTCGGCGATCAGAACTGCCTGCTCTTTTCCGATATCCCCAGCAACCGCATCTTGCGCTGGTCGCCTGACACCGGCCTGTCCACCTTCCGCGCGCCGTCCAATTTCACCAACGGCCACACCCGCGACCTTTCCGGCCGGCTGATTTCCTGCGAGCACGGCGGCCGCCGCGTCACCCGCACCGAACATGACGGCACCCTGACCGTGATCGCCGACCGCTTCATGGGCAAACCGCTCAATTCTCCCAACGATGTCGTGGTGAAATCCGATGGCTCGGTCTGGTTCACCGATCCGCATTACGGCATCGGCACCAATTACGAAGGCTTCAAGGCCGATCAGGAACTGCCCTGCAACGTCTACCGCGTCGATCCGGACGGCACGATCGACGCTGTCCTGACTGATTTCAACTGCCCCAACGGCCTGTGCTTTTCCCCCGATGAAAGCCTGCTTTACGTCGCCGACACCGGGCGGATGTTCCATGCCGACCCCCAGCACATCCGCGTGTTCGAGATGGGCTCGGGCACATCGGGCGACCGCCCCGGCAAGGGTCGCATCTTCCACGCCATCACGCCCGGCGCGGCCGATGGCATCCGGACGGACAGCAACGGCAACCTGTGGTCCTCGGCCGCGGACGGGGTGCATTGCCTTGCCCCGGACGGCACTTTGCTGGGCAAGATCCTCGTGCCGGAAATCGTCTCGAACCTCTGCTTCGGCGGGCGCGGCGGGC
>JANLQT010000561.1:0-2902 GCA_031368035.1 Rhodobacterales bacterium
CGGATAATGCGGCAAATCGTCAAAGTCTTGGCGGACATGCGTCTGCCCGCGGAAAACCAGCCAAACCACAGTAATTCTTCCCCTTCCGATGCCGCCGCGCTAGGAATACGCGGTTCTTTGCGCGGCCATCATGCCCAATCTTCCCGTGCCCGTCATCACCATTGGTTTGCTGATCGCGTCGAATATATTCATGGGCTTTGCCTTCAGGCCCCATTTGCAGGGCTTTGAAGCGCTTGTTCCAAAGAACGGCGCGGAAGACCTTGCCGGCTGCGCGGCGCTTCGCTAGCCCTTGGGCAAACGAGGGGCCATCATGCGGTTGAACGGCGTCATGCAGATTTCCGCGTCCCCGGACCGCGTGGCCCAGGCGTTGGAGCAGCCCGACGTGCTGCGCGCGCTGCTGCCGGGAGAGGCAACTGTCGAGATGACCTCGACCGGGCAGTACAGCTTCGCACTGAAAAAGACGCTGGGGTTTCTGGAACTGCGGCAGAACGGGACCATTCAGCTGACGCGGGTGGATCAAG
Source organism: Rhodobacterales bacterium (assembly GCA_031368035.1). GTDB lineage: Bacteria > Pseudomonadota > Alphaproteobacteria > Rhodobacterales > Rhodobacteraceae > Stagnihabitans. The sequence continues at coordinate 522 of JANLQT010000561.1, forward strand.
GCGTTTCTCTGGTGGTGCATGCGGCGCACCGGATCGGTGGGTCAGCGGATATGTCGGTGCTGATCGGTTTGACCCCTGGGACGGGTGCGGGAACGCGGATCGCCTATGTTGGCACGATGGAAGCCTCAGGGCTCGCCGGGCGGCTGCTGCGCGACCGCGAGCCGCAGGTCCGGCCCTATATCGCGCGGGTTTTCGAACGGATGAGGGCGCAGATCGAAGCTGCGCCCTCGGTGGTTGGTTGAGCACGCTCAGGATCAACCGGCGCTGAGGCGGCGGAAGATGTCGTCCTTCAGGTGCAGGCGTTTTCTGCCGCAGCGAGGCTTCCGCGGCATTGTCCATCACATCCACCCGCGTCTCGGCCCGGTGCACGGCGCGGTTCACGGTGTGATAGTCCTCGACCAGCTTGGCAAAATGGGCATCCTTGAGTTTCAGGTCGTGGATCCTGGCGGCCTCGGCGGGGAATTCCTCGGTCAGTTCATGGGCGGTGTGGCTCATCTGGCATCCTTTCCTTGCGTGCTGGACCAGACCCTAACCGGGGCAGCGCGCTCTGCCCTTGATGCAGGTCAAATCGCGCGGTTTGAATGTGTCCACGCGTGGACAAAATTTCGGCCCAATGAAATCAAGGGTTTGCGTTTTCAAATTCATAAAGCGTTAATCACGATCTGGCGGGGCTTACCGCTGCGCCGTGCGCCAGTTCGGGTTGATAAAGGGCTGCTGGTTCGAGGCGGGCAGCGGCGTGCGGCCCAGGATGTGGTCGGCGGCCTTCTCGCCTGTCATGATCGACGGGCCGTTCAGATTGCCGTTGGTCACTTGCGGAAAGATCGAGCTGTCGGCGACTCGCAAGGCGTCCACGCCGATCACGCGGCACTCGGGATCGACCACCGCCAAGGGATCGTCGCGGCGGCCCATCCGCGCGGTGCCGCAGGGGTGATAGGCGCTTTCGGTATGCGCGCGGATGAAAGCGTCGAGGTCAGCGTCTGATTGCGCCCCCTGCCCAGGCTGGATTTCGGATTTCACATAGGGCTTCATCGCGTCTTGCCCGAAAATCTCGCGCGTCAGGCGGATGGCTTGGCGGAAATCGGTCCAGTCGCTGGGGTCGGACATGTAGTTGAACAGGATTTTCGGCGGCGCGGCCGGATCGGCTGACCGCAGCGTGACCGCCCCGCGCGATTTGGACCGCATCGGGCCGGTGTGAACCTGAAAGCCGTGGCCATGGGCGGAGGCCTTGCCGTCATAGCGCACGGCGATCGGCAGGAAGTGGTATTGCAGATCGGGGTATTCGATCCCGGCGCGGGAGCGGATGAAGCCGCAAGCCTCGAACTGGTTCGAGGTGCCGATGCCTTTGCCCGCCAGCAGCCATTGTGCGCCGACCCAGGCCTTGCCCCAGATGTTCCAGTATTTGTATAGGGTTATCGGCTGAAGCGCCGAATATTGCAGGTAAAGCTCCAGATGGTCCTGCAAGTTCGCGCCCACGCCCGGACGGTCGGCCACGACCGGGATGCCCAAGGCCGACAAGTCCTTGGCCGCGCCGATGCCCGACAGCATCAGCAGCTTGGGCGTGTTGATGGACGAGGCAGCGAGGATCACCTCGGCGCTGGCGCGGATCACCTCGCGCGTGCCGTTCCGGTCAATCTCGACCCCCACGGCGCGGCCGCCTTCGAGGACCACGCGGCGGGCGAAACCGCGGATGATCTGAACATTGCCGGTGGCGATGGCCGGGGTCAGATAGGCCTTGGCGGCGGACCAGCGCTTGCCTTGCCAGATCGTCGCTTCCATCGGACCGAAGCCCTCTTGCCGCTCGCCGTTGTAATCACTCGTCACCGGATAGCCCGCTTGCGATCCGGCCTGAATGAAGGCGTCGAACAGCGGATTGCTGCGGGGGCCGCGCGTGATGTGCAGGGGGCCGTCCTGACCGCGCCAGGCCGGATCGCCGGCCAGCGCGCCCTGATCGCCGTGCCAGTTTTCCATGCGTTTGAAATACGGGAGGACATCGGCATAGGACCAGCCGGTCGCCCCCGTCTCGGCCCAGGTGTCGTAATCGCGGGCGTGGCCGCGCACATAGACCATGCCGTTGATGGACGACGACCCGCCAATCACCTTGCCGCGCGGGGTGGCCAGAACGCGGCCGCCGAGATGCGGTTCCGGTTCGGTCGCAAAGCCCCAGTCATACATCTTCATGTTCATCGGATAGGACAGTGCGCCCGGCATCTGGATGAAGGGCCCGGCGTCCGAGCCGCCAAACTCGATGACGGTCACCTTTTTGCCGGCCTTGGCCAGACGGTAAGCCACGGCGCAGCCGGCCGAACCGGCGCCGACGATCACATACTCTGCACTCATGCTTCAAGTCCCGGGGCTTGCGCCACAATCGCGGCAAAGCGGTC
>JANLQT010000564.1:0-4760 GCA_031368035.1 Rhodobacterales bacterium
GAAAGGCGTTCTCGATCCCCCCCCGCCGCGCGTGAAACGTCTCGCCCTTCAGATGCTGAACCTGGCTCATGCCGCTTCCCGCAACCGCACGCGCGCCTGCATCGCGCCCACCACGTCCAGCGCGCTGACAAACCCGTCCTCATGAAACCCGCTCCGCATCCAGGCCCCGGCGTACCAGGTCGAACGGTCACCGTTCATCGCCCGCAACTCCGCCTGCGCCGCCACCGCGCCCAGATCGAACACCGGATGGAAGAACGTCTCTTGCCGCATGACCAACCTGTCATCAACCGGCGTCACCGGGTTCAGCGTCACGAACAAAGGATCATCCTTCGGAATCGGCTGTAGCGAGTTCATCCAGTAGGTCAGCGCGATCTTGTCCGGACGCGGCCCCAGACCTTCCACATAGTTCCAGCTTGACCACGCGCGCCGCGACTTCGGCATCAGACGGACGTCGCTGTGCAGCACCGCATCATTGCGCTGATAGCGGATCGCCGACAGCGCCCGGTGCTCTGCGGGGCTGGGATCGGCCAGCAGCGCCAGCGCCTGATCGGAATGGCAGGCAAACACCACTTCGTCGAACACCTCCCACTCGCCGCCATGCACCCGGATCATCGCGCCGGCCAGCGTGCGCTGGACCCCGGCCACCGGCGCGCCGACCCGCAAATCCACCCCATGCCGCTCCAGTGCGCCAGCAAGCCGGCTGACATATTCCACCGACCCGCCTTTCACCGTCTCCCACTGGTGCTGGCCATCGAACGACAGCAACCCGTGGTTCTTGAAGAACTGCACCAAAGGCGCGGCCGGAAACTCTAAAATCCCCTGCACCGGCGTCGACCAGATCGCCCCGGTGAATGGGGTGATATAGTAATCGCGAAACCAGTCCGAAGTTCCCACCACCGCCAGCAAATCGCGCAATGTCATCCCCGGCTGCAACGCGGCCTCGGCCTTGGCGTTGAACTTCAGGATATCCAGCAACATTCGCGCATAGCGCGGCCGCAGCAGGTTCGTCCGTTTGGCCAGCAGCGCATCCACGCCTTCCAGCCCGTATTCCAGCCAGCCCCCGCCGACCGACACGCCAAAGCTCATCACGCTGTTCGCGACCGGCACCTCCAGCGCGTCAAACAGCCGCGACAGGTTGGGATAATTCACCCGGTTGAACACGATGAACCCCATGTCCACCGGCTGATCGCCCCGTTTGCCCGCCATCACCGTATGCGCATGACCGCCCAGCCGCTTTTCCGCCTCGAACAACACCACCGCATGATCCTGCGCCAGAAGATGCGCCGCCGCGAGGCCAGAGATGCCGCCGCCAATGACAGCAATGCGGCGAGGCGGCTCGGCGAAGGTCTCAAAAGGCATAGGGGCTCCAGTTTGTTCTTATTGATCTTCAAGTGTCTACGTGAAGAGCCCGCGCTTGGATCACGAAAAAATCCGCCCGCCCGGATGATCCAGTCCGGCGCCGCCCGCGTAACCGGTTCATGATGCTTGACAGCCTCCTTGATCGGCCGTCCCTTCCGGCCCAAGCCGCGGCGGCCCTGATCGTGGCGTCCGGCAGCGTGGTATGGATGGCAGGCCACCGAAAGGTTGGCAGGTCAGGGAAGGACAAGTTGGCCGAAGGCACAGGGCCCGACTGGGTGGAATTGATGCTTGCAGTGCGCGACCGTCAGGATCGCACGGCCTTTGCCGCGCTGTTCCGTCATTTCGCCCCCCGGCTGAAGGCTTTCCTGATGAAGGGCGGCATGCCGGCGGCAGCGGCTGAAGATTGTGCGCAAGATGTCATGGCCACGCTGTGGCAGAAGGCGCATCTGTTCGATCCCACCCGCGCCTCGGTGGCGACCTGGGTTTTCGCCATCGCGCGCAACCGCCGGATCGACATCGCGCGCAAAGACCGCCGGCCAGAGCCCGAGGATCTTCCCTGGGGCATGGATGACGAACCCGATCAGGCCGACCTCTACATGGCGGCGCAAGAAACCAGGGCGCTTGGCGACGCGCTCGCCCTGTTGCCCGAAACACAGCGTGTGCTGATCCAGCGCGCCTTCTACGGTGATCTCTCGCATTCCGAGATCGCCGCCGAGACCGGTCTGCCGCTGGGCACGATCAAATCCCGGATCAGACTGGCGCTGGACCGGCTTCGCACCAAGATGACGCAGGCATGACCATGATAAAGCACCACCTTTCTGACGCCCTTCTGCTCGGCTATGCCGCAGGCTCCCTGCCCGAGGCATTCGGCCTTGTCGCGGCAACCCATGTCACCCTGTGTGACGATTGCCGTGCCCGGCTTGCCGCGCTGGAAGCGCTTGGTGGCGCCGTGATCGAAGATACGGGCGGCGTCGCGCTGTCCGACGGCGCGCTGGACCGTACCCTCGCCCGCCTCGCCCCGTCCCAGCCCCGCACCCCCGCCAAGCCCCGCACCGGCGTGTTGCCCGCGCCGCTTCAAAGCTATATCGGCGGCGATCTGGACGCGGTGCGCTGGAAAACCCTTGGCATGGGCGTCCGGCAAGCGATCCTGCCGACGTCCAAAGGCGCCATGGCCCGCCTGCTGCTCATTCCGGCGGGCCGCGTGGTTCCCGACCACGGGCATCGCGGCACCGAATTGACGCTGGTCCTGTCTGGAGCGTTCCACGATTCGGTTGACCACTTCGGCCCCGGGGATCTGGAAATCGCCACCTCCGATCTGGTGCATACCCCGATCGCAGATCCCGGCGTCGATTGCATCTGCCTCGCCGCGACCGATGCGCCCCTGCGCTTCAACAGCCTGGTCCCGCGCCTGCTTCAGCCGATCTTCCGCATCTGATCCGCGGGCAGGCCGGTCACGGAAACCGCAATCACCGGGCCGCCGGTTTCAATCCGGATCATGCCTTCGGCCACCAGCAAACCCCGCTCCGGCAAATCGCGCCCCGACACCCGCGCCGGCGCCAGCGCATAGGCGAACACTCCCTGCCCCCCCACCGATTGCCCCGCCACCAGCACCTGCACCCGTGGCTTGGGCAAGGCCCGCGCCGTCATCACGTTGAAATCATCGCTCGGCGCGGTGACACGCAGCGCCCTTATCGCCACATCGCCCGGAAAATCCACCGGGATCAATGGCTTGGCCTGCAACGCAATCCCCTCACCCACCAGATCGAACCCCGGCCCGGTGATGACGGTCAGGTTCCGCTCGACCCCCGGAAACAACGAGAACGCCCCATCTTCCACCACCGCAGCCCGGCTTAGCCGCAGCAGCATCCCCTCCGGCCCATCCAGTCGCAACATCTCGACCGTGATGCCTTTGCCATTGGCCCAAGGCATCTGCCGATATCGCCCCGGCACCAGCAAAGCGGTCATTCGGCAGCCTGTTTCGCCAAAGGCAAAGCGGGATCAGGCTGCGCCAGTTCCTCGAAATCGAAATTGTCCAACCGCCGCGCCCGCTTGCCCGCCTTGTCGGCCGAGATCTTGATGTCCTCGATATCCTTGGCCGCCTGCCCGAAATGCCGGTCCAGATTGCCGACCCGCTCGCCCAGCCGGTCCACGTCCTTGTACAATTCGCCAAGCTCCTTGCGGATCGCCCCCGCCTGCTGCCGCATCCGCGCATCCTTCAACACCGCCCGCATCGTGTTCAGCGTCGCCATGCAGGTGGTGGGCGACACGATCCAGACCCGCGCCGCAAACCCCTCCCGCACGATTTCCGGAAAATTCGCATGCAGTTCGGCATAAACCGCTTCCGAGGGCAGAAACATCAGCGCCCCGTCCGCCGTCTCGCCTTCGATGATGTATTTGTCGGATATGGCGCGGATATGATTGCGAACGCTGGTTTTGAAAAACTGCGCCGCCTCCTGCACCTCGCGCGGCGTGCCCGCCCGGCGCAAAGCCTCATAAGCCTCCAGCGGGAATTTTGCGTCGATCACGATCGGACCGGGGGGGTTCGGCAAATGCACCAGACAATCCGCCCGCTTGCCGTTCGAAAGCGTCGCCTGCATCGCATAGGCGTCTGACGGAAGCGCCTTCAGCACAATGTCATGCAACTGGATTTCCCCAAACGCCCCGCGCGTCTGCTTGTTGGCCAGGATGTCCTGCAAGCTGAGCACGTTGCCCGAAAGCTTCTCGATATTCGCCTGCGCTTTGTCAATGGTTTCAAGCCGTTGCTTCAATTCTCCCAGTGACTGACTGGTCCGCGTCGTATTGCCGGAAATCGAGTCCGTCATCGCCTTCTGCACCTCGGCGAGCCTTTGCTCCATCAGATGCAGCATCGCCTTCTGCGACAGACTTTGCGCCTCGCTGACATGGGTCAGTCCCCCCGCCAATTGCTGTTGCCCGTCCGACAAAGCCTGCACCCGCCTCGACAGCCACCCCAGTTCATGCAGCACCGGCGCACTCGCCCGGCTGGCCCGCGCGACTGACCGCAAGATCAGCACAAGGATCAACAGCACCAGCAGCAAGATGCCGGCAGGCACCAGCACCTCGGGGTCGTTCCACGCAAATGACTGTCCGAAAAACCTGATCATCCACGCCGGCCGAACAGGCGTTCGATATCCGCCAGCTTCAATTCCACATAGGTCGGCCGTCCATGGTTGCACTGGCCGGACGACGGCGTCGCTTCCATTTCCCGCAGCCGCGCATTCATCTCTTCCACCCGCATCTGCCGCCCCGACCGCACCGAGCCATGGCACGCCATCCGGCTAAGGATCGCATCAATCCGGCTGACCAGCCCCTCGGTTCCGATCTGATCCAGCTCGTCCAGCACATCCGCCAGCAGCGCCTTGGCCGACACCGCCCCCAGAATC
>JANLQT010000640.1:0-2222 GCA_031368035.1 Rhodobacterales bacterium
CTCGGCAACCCGATCGACGGCAAAGGCCCGATCGTGGCCACCAAGCGCGCGGTCGCCGACGGGAAGGCCCCGGGCCTCATCCCGCGCAAGGGCGTGCATGATCCGATGGCAACCGGCCTGAAGTCGGTGGACGCGATGATCCCGATTGGCCGTGGCCAGCGCGAGCTGATCATCGGCGACCGCCAGACCGGCAAGACCGCCTTGGCGCTGGATACGATCCTGAACCAGAAGGCCTATAACGAGGCCGCTGGCGACGACGAATCCAAGAAGCTGTACTGCATCTATGTCGCCATCGGGCAAAAGCGCTCGACCGTGGCGCAACTGGTGAAGAAGCTCGAAGAAACCGGCGCGCTGGCCTATACGATCATCGTTGCCGCGACGGCTTCTGACCCGGCGCCGATGCAGTTCCTCGCCCCGTTCTCGGCCACCGCGATGGGCGAGTTCTTCCGCGACAATGGCCGCCATGCCGTGATGATCTATGACGATCTGTCCAAGCAGGCCGTCGCCTATCGCCAGATGTCCCTGCTGCTGCGCCGCCCGCCGGGCCGCGAAGCCTATCCCGGGGATGTGTTCTACCTGCACTCTCGCCTGCTGGAACGGTCCGCCAAGCTGAACGCCGACAATGGTTCGGGTTCTCTGACCGCGCTGCCGATCATTGAAACCCAAGCCGGCGACATTTCGGCCTATATCCCGACGAACGTGATCTCGATCACCGATGGGCAGATCTTTCTGGAAAGCGAACTGTTCTTCCAAGGGGTCCGTCCTGCCGTGAACACCGGTCTGTCCGTGTCGCGCGTCGGCTCTGCCGCGCAAACCTCGGCGATGAAATCGGTGGCCGGCAAGGTGAAGTTGGAACTGGCGCAATACCGCGAAATGGCGGCCTTCGCGCAATTCGGTTCCGACCTTGACGCCTCGACCCAGCAACTGCTGGCGCGCGGCGCGCGTTTGACCGAGATCATGAAGCAGCCGCAATACGCGCCGCTGACCAATGCCGAGATTGTCTGCATCATCTTCGCAGGCACCGCCGGGTATCTGGACAAGGTCGCGATCAAGGATATCGCGCGTTGGGAGGCGGGCTTCCTGAAGCATCTTCGCACCAAGGGCGCAGCGCTTCTGGCCGATATCACGCTGAAGGACCGCAAGGTTTCGGGCGATCTGGAAAAAGCCATCCGCGCCGAGCTTGACGCTTTCGCCAAAGACTTCGCCTGAACCCCTTTAGGAGGACATTAGATGCCCAGCCTGAAGGCACTTAAAAACCGGATCGGAAGCGTGAAGAACACGCGGAAGATCACCAAGGCGATGCAGATGGTCGCCGCCGCGAAACTGCGCCGCGCGCAGGAATCGGCGGAAGCCGCACGGCCCTTTGCCGAGCGGATGAATGCCGTGATGGCGGGCCTTGCCTCCTCGGTCGGCACCTCTGACTCCGCGCCGCGCCTTTTGGCCGGCACGGGGTCGGACAAGGTGCAACTGCTTGTCGTGATGACCTCGGAACGCGGGCTGTGCGGCGGTTTCAACTCGACCATCGTCCGGCTGGCCCGGGCGAAGATCGCGGAACTGGTGTCGCAAGGCAAAACGGTGAAAATCCTCACCGTCGGCAAGAAGGGCCGCGAGCAGTTGAAGCGCGAGCATACCGACAAGTTCATCGGCCATGTGGACCTGAGCGAAGTGCGCCGCGTCGGCTATGCCAATGCCCAAGCCGTGGGCCGCGATCTAGTGACGCGGTTTGAAGCGGGCGAATTTGACGTGGCAACGCTGTTCTACAACCGCTTCCAGTCGGTGATGTCGCAAGTGCCGACCGCGCGGCAGGTGATCCCGGCGAAGTTCGAAGGCACCGCTGCCAACGCGCTGTATGACTACGAACCCAGCGAAGAGGCGATTCTGGCCGACCTTCTGCCGCGCTCGATTGCGACGCAGGTGTTCACCGCCATGCTGGAAAACGGCGCCTCGGAACAGGGCGCCCGGATGTCCGCGATGGACAACGCGACCCGCAACGCTGGCGACATGATCAACAGGCTGACGATCCAGTACAACCGGAGCCGTCAGGCCGCGATCACCAAAGAGCTTATCGAAATCATTTCGGGCGCCGAGGCGCTCTGAGGAACCGGAGTAACGACAATGGCACAAGGCAAAGTCACGCAGGTGATCGGCGCTGTCGTGGACGTGCAGTTTGATGGCGCGCTTCCCGCGATTCTGAACGCGGTGGAAACCGACAACAACGGCAA
>JANLQT010000672.1:0-1740 GCA_031368035.1 Rhodobacterales bacterium
CTGTTCACCGCCGCCTTCGACCGCGCCACCGGCAAAGGCACCTACCTCGCGATGGAGGCGTTCGAGGGCCAACTCGGCCGCCGCCAAGGCACCTTCGCCTTCGTCCACTCCGCCACCACCGCCGGCACCGACCGCACCCACGAGGTTTTCTTCATCGTCCCCCACAGCGGCACCGCAGACCTTGCCGGCCTCATCGGCACCCGCGGCATGGCGATCAACCCCGACGGCACCCACCGCATCTGGTTCGACCTTTAACCTCGCCGCCCCGCATGCCACTCTGCTTCCCCGTCTGCACCCTCCACAAGGCTGCAAGTTATGACCCTGCTGATCCGCCCCGCAGAAACCGCCACCGAGTTCGCCGCCCTGTACGCGATGCGTGAACTCATGGCGGTGTGGGACATGGCCATGACCAAGGAAGCCGGGCTGGACCCGATGGATACCTTCAACGCCTTCTACACCGCCGGGGCCGAATCCTTGCGCGAGACGTATGAACGTCAGGGCACCTGCATCCTGCTCGCCAGATCTGACGACCAGGTGATCGGAAGCGCCGGCTATTCGCCGCTCGAACAAGACCGGAACGGGACAACCGCCGAGGTCGAGAAATTCTATGTCGCGGAAAAAGCGCGCGGCAAAGGTGTGGGCCGTGTCCTCCTGCTGGACGTGCTGGCGCGCATGCCCGCAGACGGCTATCGCCACGCCTGCCTGGAAACCGTAACCTTCATGACCGCCGCCATCACGCTGTACCGCGCCCATGGCTTTGCGACCTGCGCCCCATTCCGACCTGCCCCTCCACGGCTGGAGAGCGTTACCGTGTTCATGCACCGCGCCCTGTAGGATGGGTGATTCACCCATCTTCCGAACAAAATCATGGTTAACGCTTTCTGAACAAAAAACACGAAACCCTGCAATACCAACCCCTTGACCATTGTTGCACGCGTGCAACCTGCCGCATTCCCCACCCGCACCACTTCCGCTAGCCTGACCCCATGCCCTATCGCTGGCACAGCCCCACCCGCCTGACCCTCTGGCCGCACCGGTCCCTTCCGGCCCGCGGCTTTGCCCTGTTCATCGGCGTCACCGCCGCGCTTCTGGCCGTGCCGCTCTTGTCGCAACTTGGCTCGTCCACCCTCTGGGTCCTGCTGCCGTTCCTACTTGCCGCCCTCGCCGCGATCTGGTTCGCGCTGCGGAAAAATCACCGCGACCGCGAAATCCTCGAACAGCTCACCCTGACGCCCGACACCCTGACCCTGACCCACCGCCAGGGGCGCGGCGCGCCGCAGGAATGGGCCGGCAATCCCTATTGGACCCGTCCCGTGATCTACCCGACCGGCGGCAAGGTGCCCCAATATCTGACCCTGAAAGGCTCGGGCCGCGAGGTGGAACTCGGCGCCTTCCTGACCGAGGACGAACGCCTTACCCTCAAAGCCCAGCTTGACCTCGCCCTTGCCGCCCTGCGCTGACCTGTCACTGAACCGTCACGCCGCCGCAATCACCCCGTCACGCCAGCCCGTTACCCCGGTTCTGAACCAAAGGGGAAAACCATGTTCCGCACCACGCTTTTGTCTGCCGCGCTGATCGCCGCCGCCCTTCCGGCGCTGTCCGAGCCCTTCACCATCGTCACCCTGGGCGATACCGCCTATGGCGATCCGGCCGAGGTCTATCCGCTGTTCGAGGCGCTGATCGCCACGATCAACGACGCCAAGCCCGAACTCGTGCTGCATGTCGGCGACATCAAATCCG
>JANLQT010000746.1:0-5329 GCA_031368035.1 Rhodobacterales bacterium
GCGGAGGATCAATTCGAGGTCGGTGGCGCAGAACGAGCCTTTGCCGGGCTTGTCGATGATGATTTCGGTGGAGAGCGGGTAGAGGTCGGGGATGATGTCCCAACCGGGTTCGCCGCGGATCAGGATCTTGCCGCAGGGGCCGGGGTCGCCGATGCCTGCGCCGATCTGCTGGCTGCGCCAGCGCTTGTTGGGGGGAAGATCGGACAGATCGGGGCGGTGGCCTTCGCGGGTGTGGATGATGGTGTAGCCTTTGGCGCGCATGGCCGTCAGCAGGGACTTGATGGGGGCGATCGGGGCTTGGGTCATCGACAGATCATAGCCCATCATGTCCACATAGCCGCCAGTGCCGCAGAAATCGGTCTGCATGTCGATGATGATGAGGGCGGTGTTGTCGGGGCGAAGGTCGCCGTTCCAGGGCCAGGCATAGGGGGTGGATGCGACACTGGTCATGGGGCCTCACTTGGTGATGGAAAGCTCGCCGGGTGCGCCGATCATGGCGTGGCGGGGCGACGAGGTGGCGATCAGGACGCCCAGGGTCAGGACGTAGGGGGCGGCGTAGAACAGGTAGTAGCCCTTGGTGACGCCGACCGATTGCAGGGCCGGGCCGAGGGCGCCTGCGCCGCCGAACAACAGTGCGGCGCCAAAGCAGGCGATGGGGTTCCAGCGGGCGAAGATCACCAAGGCGACGGCCATCAGACCTTGGCCAGAGGAGATACCCTCGTTCCAGCTGCCGGGGTAGTAGAGAGAGAGGTAGGCGCCGCCGACACCGGCGAAGGCACCGCCGACGGCGGTTGCGAGGGTGCGGATGACGTTGGGGCGCAGGCCCATGGCGCGGGCGGCATCGGTGGAGTCTCCGACCACGCGCAGGATCAGGCCGATGCGGGTGGCTTTCAGGGCCCAATACATCGCGATGGAGAGGACGAGGCCGATGAGGAACAGGACGTTGACCTGCAGCGCCGCTTGCAGGGGGGCGAGGTCGGACCAGGCTCCCAAAGGGATCGCGGGGAGGTGGGGGGCGGCGGGCTGGATGAAGGGTTTGCCGAAGAAGAAGGCGAGGCCGGAGCCGAACAGCATCATCGCGATGCCGATGGCGATGTCGTTGACCTTCGGCAGCGAGCAGATCAGGCCGTGGATCAGGCCGAACAGGCTGCCGGCGAAGGCGGCAACCAGCACGCCGAGCCAGGGCGAGCCGGTCATCACGGCGGTGGCATAGCCGGACATGGCGCCAAAGACGAGGGTGCCTTCGAGGCCGAGGTTGATGCGGCCGGACCGCTCGGTCAGGGTCTCGCCCAGGGACACGAACAGGAACGGGGTCGAGACGCGGATGGCGCCGCCAAGGATCGCGATGGGGATGGCCCAGAGGCCGAGGGCATTGTCCATTACTTGGTCCACCGTGCTTGCGTCCAGCGTTCGGGGGCGAAGACCGCGAAGCGGCCATAGGCGGCGTCGGAGATCAGGATCGACAGGAACACGAAGCCTTGCAGGACGAGAATCGTCGCGTCGGGCAGGTCCATTCGGCGCTGCATCAGGCCCGAGGAGGCCTCGAACCCCGCCAGCAGGATGGCGACGGGGATGATGGCGAGAGGGTTATGCCGGGCGAGGAAGGCGATCAGGATGCCGGTGTAGCCGTATCCTGCCGCCAGCGAGCCATTGGCGGAACCGAGGACGGCGGTGACTTCGAAGAAGCCCGCAAGGCCCGCGAAAGCCCCCGCCAGCGCCGTGAAGCCAAGGATCAGGCGACCGACGGGCAGGCCCTGCACCTGGGCGGCGCGGATGTTGCCCCCGGCGATGCGGGCGGCGAAGCCCCAGGTGGTGCGGTCCATCAGCACCCATGAGATCACGCAGGCGGCGACCCCGAACGCAAGGCCCCAGTGCACGTCCAAGCCGGGCAAGGTGCCAATCTTCAGCGCGTCCACCAGCGGCGCGGTGGAAGGCTTGTTGAGGCTGGCGGGATCGCGCAGCGGGCCTTCGACCAGATGGTTCATCAGAGCGATGGCGATATAGGCGAGGAGGAGCGAGGAAATCGTCTCGTTCACGCCGCGGTAGTAGCGCAGCGCGCCCGCAGCGCCGATCCACAGACCGCCGATGGCCATGGCGAACAGGGCCATCATGGGCCAGGCAAGGAAGGGCGGCACCCCGGACAGCAAAGGCCCAAGCGCGCCGGTGGCGACGCCGCCAAGGACAATCGCACCCTCTCCGCCGATCACCACAAGGCCGAGGCGGGCGGGGAGTGCGACACAAAGGGCCGCCAGCAGCAAAGGCGCGGCGCGGCTGAGGGTGTTGGCCCAGGAAAACGCCGATCCGAAGGCGCCTGTCCAGACGATGGCGACGAAATCGGAGGGCGATTTGCCTTGGGTCAAAAGGAAGATCCCGAACAGAAACAGCCCGACCGCCAGCGCGGCCAGCGGGATCACCACCGCCTCGCTGCGGCGGGCCAGCGCGGGCAACCAGTCCTGCCCGCGCGCCGTGATCATGGTCTGGTCAGCCATCGGCTCAGCTCGTCGAGCCGACGACGCCGTCCACCAGATAATCCATCGATTCCAGCTTGATGTCGGTTTCCACCAGTGCCTCGCCGTCCGCCAGGATCACGTTGCCCTTGTTGTCCTTCAAGGGGCCCTTGATGACGGCAAAGCCGCCTTTCATGATCTCGGCCAGCGTCGCATCGAACTGCGCCTTGGCTTCCGGGGTCACAGCCGCCCCAAGCGGGGACATCTTCACGAACCCATCCGCAATCCCGCCGCGCAGGAAGTTCGGCAGCGCCTCGCCAGCTTTGAATTTGGTGATCATGTCGGTGTAAACGCCGGCCCAGTTCCATTCGGCCCCGGTCAGGTATTTGTCGGGCGCGAGCGCGGATTGGTTGGCGTGATAGCCGCAGATATAGGCGCCGCGACCGGCGGCAGTCTGCATGACGACCTTGGGGCCGTCCACATGGCAGGTGATGACGTCGCAGCCCGCATCGCACAAAGCGTTGGTGGCTTCCGCCTCTTTCACCGCCATCGACCATTCGCCGGTGAAAATCACCTGGCAGGTGATGGTCGGATCGACCGCGCGGGCGCCCAGCAAGAACGAGTTGATGTTCAGCAGCACCTGCGGGATCGGTTTGGCGGCGACAAAGCCGATCTTCTTGGATTTCGACATATGCCCGGCGACGATGCCGTTCAGATACTGGCCCATGCCGATATAGCCGAAATAGCTGCCGATGTTGGTCGGCATGCCCTCGCCCCACAGGCCCGCCGCGTGTTCAAAGCGCACGTCGGGATATTTCGGCGCGACGGTCAGCACATGGGGGTCGAAATAGCCGAACGAGGTCGGGAAGATCAGGGTCGCGCCGTCAAGGTTGATCATCGATTCCATCGACTTCTGCACGTCGATGGTCTCGGGCACGTTTTCTTCTTCGACGACCGTGACGCCCTCGATCAGCTTGACCGCTGCGGCGCCTTCGGCATGGGCCTGATTGTAGCCGAAGTCATCCTTCGCGCCGACATAGATGAAGCCGACGGTCAGGGGCGAGGCGGCACGGGCGGCCAGCGGCAGCGAGGACAAGAGAGGCAGCGAGGCGGCCCCTTGCAGGAAGCGGCGGCGGTTCAAAGCAAGCAGGGTCATGGGACTCTCCGGTCGGGGGTTGGCGCGCTGCGGTGCAGCGGCGACTCATTGAGATGACTGTTGCGCATTGCACTGGTGCTGTCGTCTGCTAACTTCGCACCAATGTGCTGCAAAGTTTGCAGCGGTAGGAGGGTGCGATGCATCAGTTGACCCCGTTGCAGTTCATCGACGCGGTGGCGCGGGCCGGGTCGATCCGCAAAGCCGCCGAAGGGCTGGCCCTGACCTCGACCGCGCTGAACCGGCGGGTACTGGCGTTGGAGGATGAACTGGGGGTGCCGATCTTTGAGCGGCTTCCAAGGGGGGTGCGGCTTTCCACGGCGGGAGAGCTGCTGATCCACCACTTGCGCAGTCAGGCGGCCGATCTGGAAAAGCTGCGCGGGCAGATTGCGGACTTGGCTGGAGAGCGGCGGGGGCATGTGGCGATTGCTTGCAGTCAGGCGTTTCTGCCGTTCTTTCTGCCGGGCGAAATCGGGGCGTATCGGCGGGAGCATCCGGGGGTGACGTTTTCCGTCCGGGTGCGGGATCGGGCAGCGGCAGAGGCGGCGCTGGTGGACCATGATGCGGACCTTGCGCTGATCTTTGAACCTGTGCGGCTGTCGGAAGTGCAGATACTGGGCTCGGCGCGGCAGGGCATTCATGCGGTGATGGCCGAGGATCACCCGCTGGCCAGCAAAGCCTCGGTGCGGCTGCGGGATGTTGCGGAATATCCGGTCGGCCTGCCGACGGCGCAATACGGGGTGCGGCATCTGATCGATCTCGCGTTGCTGACGTCCTCGGTCAGCTTGCGGGTGGTGCTGGATGCGGATCATTTCGAGTTTCTGCGCCGGTATCCGGGGCAAGAGGATCTGATCACCTTCCAAATCCCGATCGGCCTGCCGGAGACCGGGGCGGAAGGCATCGTCTCGCGTCCGGTGGATGTGCGGGATGTGCCGGAAGGGCGGCTGTATCTGTGCCAATTGCGGGGGCGCGCCCTGCCGGTGGCGGCGGCGAAGTTTGCCGCACAGATGGCGCGGGCGCTGGACACGCGCGATCCCGGTTGAAACTGCGCGGTCTTCGGGCGAAGGTTGGCGCAACGTTGGAAAGGACCCATCATGCAGACCATTTCCCTTGGCAAGAGCGAGTTGAAGGCATCGAGCGTCATTCTGGGGCTGATGCGGATTGCCAGCATGGAGGATGCCGAGATCCGCACGCTGGTGGGCACGGCGCTGGAGGCAGGGATCAGCATGATCGACCACGCCGACATCTATGGCCGCCCGCCGGTGCATACTTGCGAAGCGCGGTTTGCTGATGCGATGAAGCTGACGCCGGCGGACCGGGCGGGGATGGTGATCCAGACCAAGGCGGGCATCCGGGAGGGGTCCTTTGACTTTTCGGAGGCGCATCTGCTCGCCTCGGTCGATGGCTCTCTGAAGGCGCTGAAAACCGAGTATATCGACGTGTTCCTGTTGCACCGGCCCGATACGCTGGTGGAGCCGGAGGAGGTGGCGGCGGCGTTCGACAAGCTGCATGCCTCGGGCAAGGTGCGGCATTTCGGGGTGTCGAACCAGACGCCGGGGCAGATCGAGCTGTTGAAGTCGGCGGTGACGCAGCCCTTGCTGGTGAACCAGATGCAACTGTCGATCACCCATGCGCCGATGATCGCGCAAGGCATTGCGATGAACATGGAAGGGGCGGAGCAAAGCGAGGATCGGACCTTGGGGATCCTGGATTACTCGCGGCTGAAGGG
>JANLQT010000761.1:0-4049 GCA_031368035.1 Rhodobacterales bacterium
GGCAGGCCCGCGATCTTCAGGCCGAAGGACATGTTTCCCCGCACCGTCATCTGCGGATAAAGCGCGTAGGACTGGAACACCATGCCGATGCCGCGTTCACTGGGTTCGGCCCAGGTCACGTTCTTGCCCTTGATGTGGATCTGACCCTCGGTCAGCTCCAGCAGCCCGGCAAGGCAGTTCAGCAGGGTGGATTTCCCACACCCCGACGGCCCGAGCAGGACGATGAACTCGCCTTCTTCGACGTCGAGATTCAGGTTTTTAAGAACCTCGGCAGCGCCGAACTTCAGGGTGAGGTCTTTGACGGAAACGGAATAGCTCATGTGTTCAGCCCTTCACGGCGCCGGCTGCAATGCCGCGCACGAAGTATTTGCCAGAGAAGAAGTAAATGGCGAGCGGCACGATCCCTGTCAGGATCGTGGCTGCCATATCGACGTTGTAGGCCTTGCCGCCCATGGCCGAGTTGACGATGTTGTTCAGTTGCACCGTCATCGGATAATTGGTCGGCCCGGCATAGATCACGCCGAACAGGAAGTCGTTCCAGATGCCGGTGACTTGCAGGATCACCGCCACAGTGAAGATCGGCACCGACATTGGCGCGAACACCCGGAAGAAGATGCCCCAATATCCCGCGCCATCCACCCGTGCCGCCTTGAACAGTTCCTGCGGCAGTGACGAGAAGTAGTTGCGGAACAGCAGCGTCAGCAGCGGCAGGCCAAAGATCGTATGGACCAGAACCACCGCCGGCAGGGTCGAGAAGATGCCCAGCCAGCGGGTGATCAGCACCAGCGGGTAGATCATCACCACATAGGGGATGAACGAGGACAGCAAGAGGACGGTGAAAAACACCTCCGAAAACTTGAACGGCCAGTTCGCCATGGAATAGCCGGTCAGCGAGGCCACGATGATCGACACGATGGTCGAGGGCACCGTGATGCGGACCGAGTTCCAGAAGCCGACCTTGATGCCTTCGCAGTAAAGCCCGGTACAGGCCGAATTCCACGCCTTTTCCCAGGCGTCGAAGGTCGGATGCAGGGTGGGCACGAAGATGTTGCCGGCCTGAATTTCCTGAATGTTTTTCAGCGAGGTGATCAGCATAATGTAAAGCGGGAACAGGAAGAACACCGCGCAGACGATCAGCACGGTATAAACAACCGTCCTTTCCCAGGTGATGAACTTCTTCGGCTTGGCGCCCGAGGGGCCCTGCATCGCGGATATGTTGGCCATGTTTTCCCCCTACTGCTGCTTCTTCTTGCCGAATTCCATCCGGATCCAGGGGATCAGGACCAGCGCCATGCTGAACAGCATGACGGTCGAGGCCGACAGCGACTGGCCGAGGTTGGACGAGAAATTCTGGTAGATATAGCGTGAGGGCACGTCCGAGGCGATGCCGGGACCGCCATCGGTCAGGGCCACGACGAGGTCATAAATCCGCACCGCACCCGAGGACACCAGCACGAAGATGGTGACCAGCACCGGCTTCATCATCGGCACCACGATCTGAATGTAGGTGCGCCAGGCCGGAATGCCATCGACGCGGGCGGCCTTCCAGATATCCTCGTCAATGCCGCGCAAGCCCGCCAGCATCAGCGCCATGGTAAAGCCGGTGCCTTGCCAGATGCCCGCGATCACGACGGCATACATGACCATCTCGCGGTCGGCGATCCAGCCAAAGGAAAAGCTGGTCCAGCCAAGTGCGCGGACCGCGTGTTGCAGGCCGTATTCCGGCGACATGATCCACGCCCAGACGTGGCCGGTCACGATGAAGGACAGCGCGAATGGGTAAAGAAAGATGGTGCGGAACACGCCTTCAAGCCGAATCTTCTGATCCATCATCACCGCCAGCAGAAAGCCCAGCGAGACCGAGATGATGATCGCGAACACCGCATAGGTGACCATGTTCGGCATCGCGCCAGAACATTTCCACTGCCAGTCCGACTGGCCGATATGGGTGAGGCCGGGGCAGTTCATCCAGCGGTCGGTGTTGAACAGCCGCTTGTAATTGGCCAACCCCACATAGCCCTTGACCCATTGTGCGGGCGTGAAAATCGGCAGAATCTTGATGTTGGTGAATGAAAACAGCACCGTCCAGAGCGTGCCACCGACGAAAACGCCAAGCACGATAAGCATCATCGGCGTCGAGGCGATTTTCGAATTCAGATTCCGGAATAAGGGATTAGGCCTGTCCATCCGTCCTACCTGTCGCAAGGGGGGGGTCATGTGACAGACCCGGCCCCAAGTTGAGGGGACCGGGTCTGCACATTTCAAGAATTGTCCGAGGACTTACTTCGGAGCAGCTTCGATGATGTCGGCGAACTTGGTTTGGGCTTCCGCCGCAGTAACCGCCGGGTTCGAGAAGAACTCGGTCATCAGGTCATCGATCTGGAGGATCGAATCCCGGTCAATCATCTGGCTGTTGCTCGGGAATACGGCGGTCGAATGGTCAAGGATTTCCAGACCTTTCTTCATGCAATCGTTGGCCATGGACAGGTCAACGTCAGCACGCATCGGCAGCGAGCCCTTCTTCAGATTGAACGCGACCTGAACTTCCTTGGTCACCAGCGTGCTCGCCAGAACCAGTTGGGCTGCGGTCACGGCCGGGTCCTTGTTCACCGGGAAGTAGAACACGTCGCCGCCGGTATCCAGCACCGGGGTCAGACCCAGACCGGGCAGGCAGTCATAGTCCTTGCCGGCAACCATGCCCGCCACGGTGAACTCGCCGCCGGCCCAGTCACCCATGATGTTCGCGGCAGCCTTGCCGGTGATCACCAGAGAAACGGCTTCGTTCCACTGCGGCACCATCTTGTCGGCCGGAGCATACTGGCGCAGCGCAGCGATTTGTTCGAACACTTTGCCGAATTCCGGACCGCGAGCGATGTCCATGTTGCGGTCCTTGTAGACGGCGACATAGTTGTCGAGACCGGCTTCGGCCACGAGCATGTCGTTGATCAGCAGGCCAACAGCCCAGGCCGTGGCCAGCGACAGCGGCTGGATGCCGGCCTTTTGCAGCGCCGGAGCGTCAGCGATCAGCTCGTTGATGTTCTTCGGCGGCTCCATCCCGAGGTCGGTGAACACCTTGCGGTTGGTCCACATCCACTGGCCGGAGTGCAGGTTGACCGGAACGCAATAGACCTTGCCGTCCACGGTGCAGGACGCGAGTTGCGTGGCGGGACGCAGGATATGCGCCCAGTCTTCGGCGGTCGCCAGAGCAGTGATGTCGGTCATCAGACCAGCGGCGATCAGCTCGTCGGCGTCCTTGCCCGGGTTCAGCTGGGTGGCGCCCATCGGGTTGCCGCCAAGGATGCGGCTGATGATGATCGGGCGGGCAGTGCTGCCCGAACCCGCGATCGCGCCGTCAACCCACTTGTTGGGCTTGCCATCGGCATCGGTGGTTGCGTCAAACGCCTTGGCGAATTCGGCCACGGCAGCAGCTTCGCCGCCCGAGGTCCACCAGTGCGTCACTTCCAATTCCGTAGCGCCAGCCACGTGGGGCATGGCAACGGTAGCCGCCAGAATGGCCGCCATCTTCCAGGTCTTCATAGGGTCTCCTCCCAGTTTCTAAAACGTTATAGTCCGATCCTATAACGTTATAGTTTTTCCATTCAAGTAATCTTTTCGCTTGCCGGACCGGTTTTGAAGGCTCTTCAATAGCGGGGATTCCCTGCCATCGGACCGCATTTCATGACCCGCCGCCCTGCCCTTCGCTTGGACTCGAACCGCTTTCGCCGCGGCGCAGCGGCAACTTTTCTTCGGCGGCTGAAAGATTTGCCGCGCCTGCATCCGCGCTGTCTGACAGGTCTGGATGCAGCGCAGCGCTGCCAGAATCACCCCAACGGACCGAGCCTCCGGCGACACCGGGAACCGGCGAGGGCGCAAGTTGCCCCGAACCCCTGCGCAGGGGTTCGTCCGTGACCGACCACCCGCCAAGCCTTGGCCCGATCCATGAATCGGAGCGGCCGACCCTGAAAACCATCGCGGTCGAGACCGGGCTGGCGATCGCCACGGTCAGCCGGGCCCTGATGAACGCCCCCGACATTGGCGTAGAGACCAAG
>JANLQT010000762.1:0-1763 GCA_031368035.1 Rhodobacterales bacterium
CTTGGTCTCGGCATCGCGCAGCACCGGCGTGAACAATCCGCCCTCGATCGCCACCGCGACGGCCACGTCCGAGGGTTTCAGTTTCAAAATCCGATCCCCGGCCCAGACCGCATTGGCGTTCGGCACGGCTTGCAGCGCCAAGGCGCAAGCCTTGATGATGAAATCGTTCACCGAAAGCTTCACGCCCCGCGCTTCCAGCCCCTTGTTAAGCTGCTCGCGGAACGCCATCAGCGCGTCCAGCCTGATATCCCGGCGCAGGTAGAAATGCGGGATGGTCTGCTTGGCTTCGGTCAGCCGAGCCGCAATCGTCCGCCGCATCCCGTCCAGCGGCACTTCGACATAGGATCGGTCCGCATACATCTTCATGACGGTTTCCGCAGACATCCCGGTGGGCATCCCCCCCTTCGCCGCAGCCGCAGGAACCGCCGCAGGTGCAGTCGCCGCCACCGGAGCCGCGACGGCCACCGGTTTTGCACCCTCCACATCCGCCCGCACGATCCGCCCATGCGGACCAGAGCCGACAACCTTGCTCAGGTCCAGCCCCTTCTCTGCCGCGATCCGCCGCGCCAGGGGCGAGGCGAACACCCGCGCGCCCGCCGCCTTGAGCGCCGAAGCCGCCGCGGCAACCGCCGCCACAGGAGCCACCGCCACAGGAGCCACCGCCGGTACCGCAGCCTTCGGCACCGCTGACGCGCTCTCGCCCTCTTCGATCAGCACGGCGATCGGCGCATTCACCTTCACGCCCGCCGTGCCCTCGGCCACGAGGATCTTGCCGAGGATGCCTTCATCCACCGCCTCGAATTCCATCGTCGCCTTGTCTGTCTCGATCTCGGCCAGGATCTGCCCCGACTTGATCGTATCGCCCTCTTTCACCAGCCACTTCGCCAGCGTCCCCTCTTCCATCGTGGGGGACAGCGCGGGCATCAGGATTTCAATAGCCATGGTCCCACCTCAGCGATAGCAGACGGATTTGACGGCAGCGACGACTTCCGCCGTCGTCACCAGCGCAAGCTTCTCAAGGTTCGCCGCATAGGGCATCGGCACATCCTTGCCCGTGCAGGTCACCACCGGAGCGTCCAGATAATCGAACGCCCGCTGCATGATCGTGGACGCAAGATGATCGCCGATGGAGCCCACCGGGAATCCCTCTTCCACCGTCACGCAGCGGTTGGTCTTCATCACCGAAGCCAGCACCGTGTCGTAGTCGATCGGCCGCAAAGTCCGCAGGTCAACAACCTCTGCGCTGATCCCGTCTTTCGCAAGCAGATCAGCGGCTTCCAGCGCGTACTTCATCCCGATCCCGAAGGACACGATGGTCACATCCGTCCCCTCGCGCCAGATCCGCGCCTTGCCGAACGGAATGGTGAAATCGGCCAGATCGGGCACTTCGAAGCTTTGTCCATAAAGGATTTCGTTTTCCAGAAACACGACTGGATTCCGGTCCCGAATGGCCGTCTTCAAAAGCCCCTTCGCATCCGCCGCCGAATAGGGCATCACCACCCGCAACCCCGGAATGGCCGCATACCAGGCCGCATAGTCCTGCGAGTGCTGCGCCCCGACCCGTGCCGCCGCGCCATTCGTCCCCCGGAACACGATGGGACACCCCAACTGCCCGCCCGACATGTAGTTGGTCTTCGCCGCCGAGTTGATGATGTGGTCAATCGCCTGCATGGCGAAGTTCCATGTCATGACCTCGACAATCGGCCGCAAACCGCCCCAGGACGCCCCCACCGCGATCCCGGTAAACCCCTGTTCGGTGATCG
>JANLQT010000767.1:0-5601 GCA_031368035.1 Rhodobacterales bacterium
GCTGCATTGCAATAGATTCTCTGCGCTGCGGCATGGCCTTTCTTGATTGACTTTGAGCGTTTGGCTCATATCCTCGCGGAATGTGAAAACGTCCCGTCTCGCCCCCTCTCCCACCCTCCCCCCAAAGCCGGATCCGATGACCAACGATCTTCTTCTGCCCAATCTCTGGGACGACGCCGTGGCCGCCACGCTCGATGAGCCGGGCAAACTGCTGTACCGCTCCAACCTTCTGGGGTCCGACCTGCGGATCACCAATTTCGGCGGAGGCAACACCTCGACCAAGGTGAAGGCGAAGGATCCGCTGACCGGGGCCGAGGTGACGGTGCTGTGGGTCAAGGGCTCGGGCGGCGATATCGGCTCGATGAAGCTGGACGGGTTTGCGACCGTTTATATGGACAAGCTGCTGATCCTGCGCAGCCATTACAAGACGCTGGACCAAGAGGACGCGATGGTCGCGGCGCTGGATCATTGCATCTTCAACCTGAACCCCCGCGCGCCGTCGATCGACACCTGGCTGCATGGGTTCGTGCCGCATGTGCATGTCGATCACGTCCATTCGGATGCCGTGATTGCGATTGCGGCGGCGAAGGATCAGGTGGCGCTGACGGCGGAAGTGTTCGGCGACGAGATCGGCTATCTGCCGTGGCAGCGTCCCGGGATTGATCTGGGGATCAAGCTGGGGCAGTTGGCCGAGTCGGACCCCAAGTTGGTGGGCGTGGTTTTGGGAAGCCATGGCCTGTTCACCTGGGGCGCGACGGCGAAAGAAAGCTATGAGCAGACCCTGCGGATCATCAACAAGGCCGCCGTCTGGCTGGACTCCAATGTGAAAAAGCCGGTGTTCGGCGGCGAGAAAGTTCCCGCCCTGACCGCCGCAGACCGCGCTGCCGCCGCGCGCCGCCTGATGCCGCTGATCCGGGGCAAGATTTCCAAGTCCGAGATGAAATCGGGCCATTTCACCGATGCCCCGGCGGTGCTGGAGTTCGTGAATTCGAACGCGCTGGCAAGCCTCGCACCCTTGGGCACCTCTTGCCCAGACCACTTCCTGCGCACCAAGATCAAGCCCCTGATTGTGCCCGCTGACGCCGATACGGCGGCTTTGGACACGCTGATCGCAGGCTACCGCGCCGACTACGCCGCCTATTATGACCGCTGCAAGCGCCCCAATTCCCCTGCGATGCGCGACCCCAATGCGGTGATCTATCTTGTGCCGGGCGTCGGCATGATCTCTTTCGCCAAGGACAAGTCCACCGCCCGCATTTCAGCGGAGTTTTATGTCAACGCCATCAACGTGATGCGCGGTGCGTCGGGGGTTTCCACCTATATGGGCCTGCCGGAACAGGAGGCGTTCGACATCGAATACTGGCTGCTCGAGGAAGCGAAACTCCAACGCATGCCCAAGCCGAAATCGATGCAGGGCCGCGTGGCCTTCATCACTGGCGGCGCCGGCGGGATCGGCTCAGCCTCGGCAGAGCGGCTGTTGAAAGAGGGCTGCAACGTCGTGCTGGCCGACATTGACTCCGCCGCGCTGGACGAAGTGACGGGCGGGTTTTCCAAGCGCTATGGCCGCGACATGGTGCGGGGCGTTCTGATGAACGTCACCGACGAGAACGCGGTGATCGCCGCCATCGAAAGGACCGTCGCCGAATACGGCGGCCTCGATGTGCTGGTGAACAACGCCGGCATCACCTCGGCGGCGGCGGTGGAGGATACCACGCTGGCGATGTGGAACAAGACGATGGACATTCTGGCCACCGGCTATTTCCTTGTGGGACGCGAAGGTTACCGGGTGATGAAGTCCCAAGGGCTGGGCGGGTCGATGGTGTTCATCGCCTCGAAGAACGGCGTCGCGGCCTCGCCCGGTGCGTCCGCCTATTGCACCGCCAAGGCGGCGGAGATTCACCTCGCGCGCTGCATGGCGCTGGAAGGCGCGCCGATGGGCATCCGCGTCAACGTGGTGAACCCGGACGCCGTCCTGCGTGGGTCCAAGATCTGGAAGGGCGAGTGGAGCCAGCAGCGCGCCGCCTCGAACAAGATCGCGGTGGACGAATTGGAAGAGCATTACCGCAAGCGCAGCCTGTTGCAGCGGTCGGTCTTCCCCGAGGATATCGCCGAGGGGGTGTATTTCTTCGCTTCCGACGTGTCCAACAAATCGACCGGCAATTTCCTGAACGTGGACGCGGGCAATGCCGTGTCCTTCACGAGGTAAGCGATGACCGATGTGATTTCGCCCGATCTGATCGGCCAGTTGAACCAGGACGCGAAGCCCGCCCATGACGACGAATTCAGCGCCTTGGGCCGCAAGCTGTCCCGGTCGGGGCTGGATATCGAGGCGCTGGTGAGCCGCGCCATGGACTGGACCGTGGCGATCCCGACCTGGGGCGTCGGCACCGGCGGCACCCGCTTTGCGCGCTTTCCCGGCAAAGGAGAGCCGCGCGGCATCCATGACAAGCTGGAAGACTGCGGCGTCATCCAGCAACTGACGCGCGGCACCCGCACCGTCAGCCCGCATATTCCCTGGGACAAGGTCAGCGATTACAACGCCTTGCGGCAAGAGGCGGCGCAGTACGGCCTTGGCTTTGACGCGGTGAACTCGAACACCTTTCAGGATCAGTTGGACCAGACTCTGTCCTACAAATACGGCTCTCTGGCCAATGCCGACCGCATGACCCGCACGCAGGCGGTCGAGCACAATCTGGAATGTATCGAGATTGGCCGCGCGCTGGGATCGACCTCGATCACCGTCTGGATCGGCGATGGCACGAACTTTGCGGGCCAGCAGAACCTGACCAGGATGTTCGAGAATTACCTGTACGCTTTGGCGCATATCTATGCCGGCCTGCCGAAAGACTGGCTGATGTTCATCGAGCACAAGATGTATGAACCGGCGTTCTATTCGACGGTAATCAGCGACTGGGGCTCCAACCTGATCGCGGCGCAGACCCTCGGGGACCAGGCGAAATGTCTGGTCGATCTGGGCCACCACGCGCCGAATACCAACATCGAGCAGATCGTCGCGCGGCTGATCCAGGTCGGCAAACTGGCGGGCTTCCACTTCAACGATTCGAAATACGGCGACGACGATCTGGACGCCGGCTCCGTTGATCCGTTCCGGCTGTTTCTGGTGTTCAACGAACTGGAGGACGCCGAGATGCGGCGCGCGCCGGGCTTTCGCCCGGCCTACATGATCGACCAAAGCCACAACGTCACCGACCCGATCGAAAGCCTGATGTCCTCGGCCATCGAGATTGCGCGGGCCTATATCCAGGCCTCGCTGGTGGATCGGGCGGCTTTGGCGTTGGCGCAAGACGCCAATGACACGCTTGCCGCGCACCGGATGCTGAAGGCGGCCTATCTGACCGATGTCTCGCCGATCCTGACCGAGGCGCGCGTCCGGCAAGGCGGGGCTGCGGACCCGATCGCGGCCTATCGCAAGGCCGGCTACCGGGCGCTGAAGGCGAAAGAGCGGCCCGAGGTGAAAGGGTCATCGTCGGGGATCGTCTAGAACAAAGCCTACGAATTTCCTTCGAAAATTCCGGCTCACGTCTGGTGTAGGGCCTGATTTTTCGGAGAAAAATCGTTGGCCCGGGGGAAGGAGGGACAATGGCCGGGACGCGTTCGATCATCGACGAAAGCCACGACTTCTGGGACGAGGTCGTGTTGCCCCTGCTGCAAACCCGCTTCCCCGCCGAAACGGCGCAGATGGCGGCGGGGTTCTACGGCTATGGCTCGGAAGTGCTGCGCCTTGACGACCAGTATTCCACTGACCACCATTTTGGCCTGCGGGTGAACGTGCTGCTGCCGCAAGCTGTGGTCGATGCGCGCGGCCAGGCGATCGAGGACATGCTGGCCACTGAGCTGCCGCAGGTTTGGCGGGGGCGTGAGCTGCGTGAGGGCTACACCCGCACCAAGGGCGTCGCGCTCGCCAGCCTCGACCACCATCTGAAATCCACCATCGGCCTTGACCGCCCGCCCGCCAGCCTGACCGACTGGCTGTCGATCCCGGAAGAAGACATCACCCATATTGTCGCGGGCGAGGTTTGGCACGACCCGGCGGGCCAGTTCTCGGCCATCCGCAGCGCGCTCCTCGCCTATTACCCCGAACCCGTCCGCCTGCGCCGCCTCGCGCATTGGAGCCGCTATTTCAGTGGCATGGGGGTCTATGCCCTGAAACGCGCGCTGCTGCGCGACAACATGCTTTATGCCTCCTCCACCTTCGCGCGCAGTTTGCGCTGGGGCGTGCAGATGGCCTTCATGCTGGACCACACCTATTACCCTTACGACAAATGGCTGACCGACATGTTCTTCCGCCTGCCGCGGATGTCGAGCCGTCTGGCCCATATCGTCGAAGGCGCGCCCTTGCTGTCCACCGGATGGGAGGAGAAGCTGGATATGCTGCACGAGATGTCCGACGTCCTTGACGCAACGATGGTCGAGGACGGACTGATCGCGCCGCACCCCAAGTACAAAGTGTCACCGACCTCGGGCTATCGTCTTCTGGAATCGGCCTATGCCGAGCTGATCCAGAAATGCCCGGCCGAGATCAAGGGCGTGGTCCCCGAGTGGGAACAGGTGCATTGGGAATCGTTCCACTCGGGCTTTGTGGACGGGACCCCCCTGCCCACCTGGCGCCGGATGCTGGTATTGGAGGAAGAATGAATTCGCTAGACCGCGTGATGGCGACGCTGAACCGCCAGCCGACCGACCGGACCCCCATCGACTGCTGGCTGTATCAACGGCAATTCCTGGACCGGCTGGAGGCCGACTACGGCCCACGCGAGAAGTTCATCGAGGAATTCGGCATCGACGTTTTCGTCGGCCTGATGCCCTTCCCCAACCAATATGGCCACCGCTTCGACATCAAGGAGCTGGAAGGTCTGTCGCTGGAGGACCCCAAGGACCCCAAATGGCTGAACTACACCGCCTGGAATTACGATTTCGGCGGCACCAACATTGCGACGGCGGTGGCGAACCACAAGGGCAAGCGCGCGGTCCTGGCGCATTGCTGGGGGATGGTTGAGGGGACCTCGTCCTTCCTCGGCATCGAAAATTGCTGGATGTATCTGGGCGGAGAGCCGGACCGGATGGCGGCGTGGTTCGACAAATACGCCGACTGGATGTGTTGCCAAGTGGACAACCTGGTCGAGGCCGGGGTGGACATGATGACCCTGTCTGACGACTGGGGATCGAACGGCACGATGCTGTTCAATCCGAAAGCCTGGCGCAAGCTGATCAAGCCCTATGCGATGCGCGTCGTGCAGCACGCCCGTTCGCGCGGCCTGCCAGTGAACCTGCATTCGGACGGCTATATCCTGCAGATCGTCGATGACATCATCGAGATGGGCTATACGTCATGGCATCCGGTGCAGGAAAGCGCCGGCATGGACCCGCGCGAGGTCAAGGCCAAATGGGGTGACAAGATCACCATTTACGGCTCGCTGGACGTGATCGACGGGCTGCTGAAGTACGAAGGCGACGAGCTTGAGGAGTACATCACCGACCGCTTTGCCATCTACGCGCCCGGCGGCGGCTTCATCTTCAACGGCGGGCATTTCATCCAGCCGGACATCCCGCCCGCCCGGCTCGTGCATGCCTACCGCGTGG
>JANLQT010000778.1:0-2468 GCA_031368035.1 Rhodobacterales bacterium
GCCAAGGCCGCCGCCGACGAACACCTCGAAGCCGGGCTCGTCGTTCCGCGTCGTCATCCGCAGGCCAATGTCATGCGCGGCGGTGACGGCGCGGTCATGCGGCGAGCCGGTGATGGCGATCTTGAACTTGCGCGGCAGGAACTGGAATTCCGGATGGTCGGTGGACCATTGGCGCAGAAGTTCGGCATAGGGGCGGGGGTCTTCGATCTCATCCGCCGCAGCGCCGGCAAAATGGTCGGCGGTGACGTTGCGGACGCAATTGCCCGAGGTCTGGATCGCGTGCATCCCCACGTCGGCCAGCGCGCCAAGGATCGCCGGCACGTCGGGCAGTTTCGGCCAGTTGAACTGGATGTTCTGCCGCGTGGTGAAATGGCCATAGCCCTTGTCCCAGGTGTCGGCGATATGGGCGAGTTGGCGCATCTGGTTCGGGTTCAGCGTGCCGTAAGGGATGGCGACGCGCAGCATGTAGGCGTGCAGTTGCAGGTAAAGCCCGTTCATCAGCCGCAGCGGGCGAAACTCATCCTCGGTCAGCGAGCCGTCAAGGCGGCGCTCGACCTGCTGCGAGAATTGCGCCACGCGGGCGCGGACGAAAGCGTCGTCAAAGGCGGTGTAATCATACATTGGGAAGATCCGCCTGCTTGCCATGGGCGTAGTTGGACGGGCCGCGGGTGCGGAATTCCTCGCGGAAATGCACCGGCTCGGGCCCGTTCGGGCCAAGCTTTGCATCTGCGAGATAGGCGCCGACCACCAGCAGCCTTTGCGCCGACGCATGCAGCAGGCGCATCTGGGCATGCGCCTCGTCGTCGATCAGTTCGGCCTCGCCATGGACCAGCGACCAGCGGTCATCGGCGGTCAGATAGACCACGTCGCCTTCACGCAAACGATTGGCGGTGACGATCTTGGGGGTGAAACCTTTGGCCATGGACTTGCCTTGCACATTGGGGCGGCCTGATCCGGGGCTGTGCCGGGGCCGCGAATTCTTGTCCCCAATATAGGATATTTTCCCGGTTTTAGGCCAGTGGCCCTTGCAGATAAGGAAGAATGTTCTAATCTTGGGTCCCGGCAGAAGGTTTTTCTGCCCAAACGGGGGAAAGGCGAATGGCGGCCCAGTTGGACGAGTTGGACCGGAAAATCCTTGCCGAACTGCAAGCGGATTCCGAGCAATCGCTGGACGAGATTGCCCGCAAAGTGTCGTCCTCGAAGACCCCGGTGTGGAACCGGATCAAGCGGATGCGCGAGGCCGGGGTGATCCTGCGCCAGACCGCGATCCTGGACCCCGAAGCTTTGGGGCTGGAGGCGTGTTTTTTCGTGCTGATCCGCACCGCTGAACACGAGGCCGACTGGCAGCGCAAGTTCCTGAAAGTGCTGCAAGCCCGCCCCGAAGTGCTGGAGGCGCACCGGCTGGCGGGGGATATCGACTATATCCTGAAAGTGCGGGTGAAGAACGCACGGGCCTATGACACGTTCTATCAGGCGCTGATTTCCGAGGTGAAAATCCACAACGTGACGGCGCTTTTGAGCATGGAAGAGATCAAGTCGACGACCGTGCTGCCGCTGTAGGATGGGTGATCGACCCATCCTCCTCACAGCCGATAGGTCAGCACCACGTTGCCGTTCTGAAACGCCCGCGTCGCTGTCAGCTTCAGGGCCAAAGGTGCGCTCATCCCCTCGAACAAACTGCGCCCGCCGCCCAGAGCCAGCGCGTTCAGCACGATCTGATACTGGTCGATCAGCCGCGCCTGCGACAGTTGCGCGACAAGACTGCCGCTGCCCATGATCAGCAGGTCCGCGCCGGGCGTCTGTTTCAGCGCCGCCACCGCCGTCACCAGATCGCCGCGCAGCAGCGGGGTGTTCTCCCGCGCCGGCGGGGCCATCGTGCGCGAGGCCACGAATTTCGGCGTGGCGTTCATCGCCTTGGCCACATCCGGCATCATCGCCTTCGCGGCCTCGGTCGGCCAGAATCCCGCCATCTGGTCATAGGTCTTGCGCCCGAACAGGAACCGCGCCGCGCCGCTGCGCGCATTGCCCGCGACAAACTCCAGCTATTCCGGGTCGGCCTTGTGCGCCCAGCCCATCTCGCCTTGCGCATCGGTGAAATATCCATCCAGCGAGACGGAATTATACACATGCAGTTCGGCCATGGGAGGGTCCTTTCGGGTCAGCGGCGCGGCGAGAGGGATGGGGGAATCCCCCATCCTACCGCGAGACAGGCGCCCGTAGGATGGGTGATTCACCCATCACGCCCCGGAATTCACCAACAAGCGCTTCAACCCGTGGAAATGATAGACATCGGCTTAGACCGGCGCCTCGGCCAGACGCAGGCCGGGCAGGCGCTGGAACAGGATCGGCAGGGCGATCTGCAACTCCAGCCGGGCCAAAGGCGCGCCGACGCAGAAATGCAGGCCGCCGCCAAAGGTCGCGTTCGCCTTGATCGGCCGCGCCGGGTCAAACCGGTCCGGCTCGTCCCA
>JANLQT010000001.1:0-2012 GCA_031368035.1 Rhodobacterales bacterium
AGGCCCGCGAGGCGCGCAAGACCACCCAGGAGCTTGCGGGCCAGGAGCTTTCGGGCGATCTGGCGGTTGATCTGGTGCCGGTGGAGGATGTTGACGCCTCTGTCCCCGGGCTCGCTTCTGCTGCGCCCACCTCTGTTGCGCCCACCGCTGCCGCGCTGGCGGCCACGCTTGCCCCGCCTACCGCGGCGGATGCGGCGGATGCCGCCTGGGCCGGGCTGATGGAGTTTCGCCCCAAGGCCGCGCATCTGGAGCGGAACCGCGTGGTTTCGCTGACCGGCGGTGCGGCGGCGGTGCCGTTCGACAGCCTGCGCACCCGGCTTTTGTATCTGATGCGCGACAAGGGCTGGAAGCGCATCGCCGTCACCTCGCCCGGGCCCGGCTGCGGCAAATCGACCGTGGCGCTGAACCTGGCGCTATCCCTCGCGCGGCTGGCCGATGTGCGCACGCTGCTGATTGACGCCGACATGCGCCGCCCGGCGATGGCGCGACTTCTGGGCGCCTCGGCGCATCATCAGATCGCCGATGTGCTGGCCGGCAAGGCCAAGGTGGGGCAGAACATGCTGCGCATCGGGGCCAATCTGGCGGTGGGCACCAACCGGATGCCGGTGGCGCATACGGCGGAACTGCTGCAAAGCCCCGGCCTGGCCGAGGCGCTGGACCGGATCGAGGCAGAGCTTCAGCCTGATCTGATGCTGTTCGACCTGCCGCCGATGCAGATCAGCGACGATACGATGGCCGCGCTGGGGTTGGTGGACTGCGTGCTGATCGTGGCCGCGGCCGAAAGCACCACGGTGCAGGAGATCGACCGCTGCGAGCGCGATCTGGCGGCCCGCACCAATGTCGCCGGGGTGATCCTGAACAAGGCCCGCTATCTTGAGAAAAGCGAAGGCTATGGTTACGGCTATTACTAGGCGCCGGCGGATCGCCGGGACAAAAGCAAAGGGGCCGGGAAAACCCGGCCCCTTTGTCATTCAGGATGCCCTAAAGGCTCAGGCCTTGCGGCGACGCTTGGCCGCACCAAGAGCGCCAAGGCCCCCCAGCAGCAGCAGACCCGCCGCCGGCACCGGGATCGGCGCCAGGGTGATCGCAGCCAGCGCGAAGTCCGGCTTGCCGAAGTAACCCACGGCATCATTGTTCGGGCCGGCCTTGAAGGTCAGCGATGTCGTCGTCACACCGGTCGAGAATGCGATATAGGAATATCCATCCAGCGAATTGTCACCCGCCCCGGACATCGCCGTGATCGTGCCGACCAGTGTGGTGCCGGAATAGACCAGAGTGGTCTCCGCCCCGAACAGGTCCAGCACATAGATGCCATCGACAGTCACCTCGTCGGCGAAGGTAATCGTCAGGCTTTCGTTGCTGGTGCTCGTCGGCTTGTAGGTCACTTCGTCATCGACGATGCCGATGCCGTCATTTTCCAGCGCGAGGTCGGGATTTAGCGCTTGGATCGCAGCTTTCGAGGCCGCCACGTCTGCCGGTGCGGTACTGACGCCGCCGTCGAATGCCGTATAGGTCAGCGGACCCACCGTCGGCTTCGGCGTGATCACCCAAGTCGTCCCATCCACTGAACCCGAGGCCGAGGTCGTGCCCTGAACATAGGACCCGTTGTCGGTCAGATCGATTGTCGAGGCAAAGGCCCCAACCGTTCCCATCAGGCTTGCCGCAAGCGCGACGCCGAAAGTTTTTCCTGCAAAATTCATGTCAAAACCACCTTCACCAAGATCCATCCCCGCATGGTGCAAGGACAGCCAAACCCTGCCCCCCTTTTATCACGCCTTTGAGAGATGGAAAAAGAACTTCGCCATATTCTCGCCAGAATTCAGCCTTGAGTTAACCTCATAGCTGAATCGAAATTCGAGGACCACAACCCTGAATTGAAATACGCCTCGATTTGGAAACAATTCCCAAGCTTTGATGATACGGTGGCGGTGCGGCCTTGGCGGCGATCCGCTTCGCCGGCCGTGACGCGAATCACTTCGGGTGCCCCGCCGCGCCAGTCTGACAGTCTTGTC
>JANLQT010000189.1:0-4059 GCA_031368035.1 Rhodobacterales bacterium
TTGCCTCGCTGCGATTGGCCACCACCCCGGTCGACCACCGCAACATCCGGCCCGCAGGGTTGATCTGTCTCATTGACCACCGGCGCATGGCCGCGCCTCATAAGCGATGA
Source organism: Rhodobacterales bacterium (assembly GCA_031368035.1). GTDB lineage: Bacteria > Pseudomonadota > Alphaproteobacteria > Rhodobacterales > Rhodobacteraceae > Stagnihabitans. The sequence continues at coordinate 111 of JANLQT010000189.1, forward strand.
AACCACCGGAGCCCGCAGATGGAACGCAACCACTACGAACAACACTATGTCTCGCGCGTGGGCTGGCTGCGTGCGGCGGTGTTGGGGGCGAACGACGGCATCGTCTCGACCGCCTCGCTGATCGTCGGCGTGGCGGCAGCGTCCGACCGGGCGGCGGTGCTGGTGGCGGGCATGGCGGGGCTGGCCGCCGGGGCGCTGTCGATGGCGGCGGGGGAATATGTCTCGGTCTCGTCGCAGGCCGATACCGAAAAGGCCGATACCGAACGCGAGCGCGCCGAGATCGCTGCCGACCCGGTAGAGGAACTGCGCGCCCTCGCTTCGATCTATCAGGACCGCGGGCTGGAGCCGGGCCTTGCCCTGCAAGTGGCCAGCGCACTCCACGCCAAGGACCCGCTGGCCGCCCATCTGCGCGACGAGCTTGGGTTTTCCGAACATACCGAGGCCAAACCCCTGCTGGCCGCCGCCACCTCTGCCGCCAGCTTCGCGGTGGGGGCGGCGCTGCCGATGGCGACCGCGGCGCTGGTGCCGGACGCCGCGATCCCGCTGTGGGTCACCGCCCTGTCGCTGGCCTTCCTCGCGCTGTTGGGGGCGGTGGGCGCCCGCGCCGGCGGCGCGCCGATCCTGCGCGCCGTGATCCGCGTCACCTTCTGGGGCGCCGCTGCCATGGCGGTGACGGCGCTGGTCGGAAAACTGTTCGGCGCGGTGGTCTGACACGGCGCAACGTCTCGTAGGATGGGCAATTTGCCCATCTTTCGTCAAAGCAAAAGGCCGGGGACTTGCCCCGGCCTCTTTCAATTTCGATAACCCGAACCGTTCAGTTCCGGCTGTTGCCCATGAAGCGCAGCATGAACATGAACAGGTTGATGAAATCGAGGTACAGGGTCAGCGCGCCCATCACCGCCGACTTGCCCAGATATTCGCTGTCGCCGGACTGCGCATGCTCCAGATACAGGCCCTTGATCTTCTGGGTGTCATAGGCGGTCAAGCCGGCGAACAGCAGCACGCCGATGGCCGAGATCGCAAAGGTCACTGCCGTCGATTGCAGGAAGATGTTGATCAGCGAAGCGACGATCAGCCCGACGACCCCCATGATCAGGAAGCTGCCGAACCCGGTCAGGTCCTTCTTGGTGGTATAGCCATACAGCGACAGACCCGCGAAGGCGGCCGCAGTGGCCAGGAACGTCGAAGCGATCGACCCGGTGGTATAGACCGCGAAGATGAACGCCAGGCTCAGCCCCATCATCGCCGAATAGGCATAAAAGTACAGTTGCGCGGCCGCGGCCGACAGCTTGCTCAGCACGGCGCCAAAGGCGAACACCATGATCAGCGGGGCGAACATCACCACCCACTTCATCGGCGTCATGAAGATCGCCTGCACCATCGCGTCATTGGTGCCCACGGCCCAGGACACGCCCGCCGTGATCACCATCGCCACCGACATCTGCCGGTAGACCGCACTCATATGGGTCTGAAGCCCTGCGTCAAACGTACCGGTCTGGGTGCCGGCACCGACGGGGCGGGTCGTCTGATAGTCAGCCATGGTCCCTCCAAAGGTGCGCTGCCAACACGGCAGGCTTGCTCATGAATATCGGTGTTGTCGGCGCAGCTTTCAAGCGGCCATGAGTCACGCCCCCGCGATTGTCTCAAGATAGCTCGCGCCAAGCGACCGGCAGGCCACGCGACCGGCAGGCGATGCGGCGGGCAGGCAATGCAACGGGCAGGCCATGCGACGGGCTGGCCATGCCACACAGCCCAAACGGGAACGCCCCGCTCAACTTTCGCGTGAGGATCGTGGCACCTCAACCATAAGGTGATCCAGCCCCGGTGAAACGCCGATTCGGACAGGTGTCCAGCGCGTTCCGTTGCAAAATGCAAATCTCCCTGCGGGCGAGTTGTTCATTTGGCGAATTCGCTAGGGCAGAAAACGGCTTTTTTTCACCGTTTGTATAATTCGACCTGTCGAAAAGACAGGTATGTTCATAGGCCCGCCTGTATCTAGATTTCGAATACAACGCCAAGACGAAAATGGCGCTAACTCATGCTGGTCAAGATTGGGAAAGGTTTTCAAATGAAGCATCCGGTTGATGCCCATGTCGGCAAGCGCATCCGCCACCGTCGGTGGATGGTGGGGATGACGCAGCAACAACTCGCCGACAAGGTGGGGATCAAGTTTCAGCAGATCCAGAAATACGAAACCGGCATGAACCGCGTCTCGGCCAGCCGGCTCTGGGACATCTCGGATTCGCTCGGTGTGCCGATCAACTTCTTCTTTGACGGCCTTGCCGGGGCAGAGCCGCTGAAAACCGACGCGGTCGGCGACAAAGAGGCCGCCGAACTGGTGCGCTCCTATTTCGCGATTCCCGAACAACAGCGCCGCCGCCTGTTCGACCTCGCGCGCGTCCTGTCCGACGCCGCCTGATCTGGTGGGCTTGACACCGGTCGGCTGCCGTGGACCTTGGGCGCTGACCTGACAGGGAAAGCGCCATGGCCCAGCAGAGCGACATGCAAGACCTGATGGCCGTGGCGGATGCCCTGGCCGATGCCGCAAGGATCGCCACCTTGCGGCATTTTCGTGCGCTTGGTCTGACGGCGGACAACAAGGAAGTCTCGCATTTCGACCCGGTCACCATCGCCGACCGCGAAAGCGAAACCGCGATGCGCAGCATCCTTGCCGCCCGCCGCCCGCACGACGGCATCTATGGCGAGGAATTTGGCGCCACCTCCGGCACCTCCGGCCTGACCTGGGTGCTTGATCCCATCGACGGCACCCGCAGCTACCTCTCCGGCACCCCGACCTGGGGCGTGCTGATCGCTGTGTCCGACAACACCGGCCCGATCTACGGCATCATCGACCAGCCCTACATCGGCGAGCGTTTCATCGGCGGCTTTGGCCGTGCCGAAATGACCGGGCCGTTGGGACGCCGCCCCCTGAAAACCCGTGCCCCGAGGCCGCTGTCCGAGGCAATCCTGTTCACCACTTTCCCCGAGGTCGGCACAACCGAAGACAGCGCCGCCTTCAATCGCGTAAAATCCAGAGCCCGCCTGACCCGCTACGGTACCGATTGCTATGCCTATGCGCTGATCGCCGCCGGCCAGATCGACCTGGTGATCGAGGCCGGGCTTCTGGCCTATGACGTGCAGGCCCCCATCGCAGTGATCGAAGCCGCAGGCGGCATCGTCACCGACTGGCAGGGCCGCCCCTGCCACGCCGGAGGCCGCGTGATCGCGGCGGCCAACCGACAGATTCACTTGGAAGCATTAGCGCTGCTGTAGGATGGGTGATTCACCCATCATGGCGCCGCAGTTCAATTGATGGGCTCCTCACCCATCCTACGGAGTCCCGCATGCCCGAACTCCTGATCCGCAACGCCCAAACCATCCTGACCATGGACGACGCCTCCCGCGAACTCACCGGCGCCGACATCCTGATCCGCGACGGCGTGATCGCCGCCATCGGCCCGAACCTGCAAACCACCGCCCCGATCCACGACGCAACGGGCTGCGTTGTCACCCCGGGCCTCGTGAACACCCATCACCACCTGTACCAAAGCCTCACCCGCGCCGTCCCCGGCGGGCAGGACGCGCTGCTGTTCGGCTGGCTGAAAACCCTCTACCCGATCTGGGCGCGCTTCGGGCCCGAGGAAATCTTCACCTCCGCCCAAACCGGCCTGGCCGAGCTTGCCCTTTCCGGCTGCACCCTCACCTCCGACCACCTCTACCTGTTCCCCAATGGCTCCCGCCTCGACGACACCATCGCCGCCGCGCACGACGTCGGCCTGCGCTTCCACCCCACCCGCGGCGCGATGAGCATCGGCGAGACCAAAGGCGGCCTGCCCCCCGACAGCCTGGTGGAATCCGAGCCTTCCATCCTGAACGACATGATCCGCGTCATCGACGCCCATCACGACGCCTCCGAAGGCGCCATGGTCCGCATCGGCCTTGCCCCCTG
>JANLQT010000100.1:0-2910 GCA_031368035.1 Rhodobacterales bacterium
TGGGGTCTTGGCCCCGTTTTCGTCCCTGCCGTGTCGGGGCGCGAGGCGCCTCAAGGCGCTCCGTCACCGGTCCCCCGGCTTTCGACGCCGCCTATACCAAGGCTCCAAGTCCAAGGCAAACCCTTTCGCGGCGGCACCTGACGTCAAATCATGGCCATGCCGCCGTTCACATGCAAGACCGCTCCTGTGACATACCCCGCCTCCACGCTCGCCAGATAAAGCACCGCCGCTGCGATATCGCCCGGATCGCCCATCCGCCCCGCCGGAACCTGGGTCAGAATGCGCGCCTTCTGCTCGCCGTTCAGCTTGTCCGTCATCGCCGTCGCGATAAACCCCGGCGCCACGCAGTTCACCGTGATGTTCCGGCTGGCGACCTCGGCGGCAAGGCTTTTCGACATCCCAACCATCCCGGCCTTGCTCGCCGCATAATTCGCTTGCCCCGGATTCCCGGTCGCCCCCACCACCGACGAGATATTCACGATCCGCCCCCAGCGTGCCTTCATCATGCCGCGCAACACCCCCCGGCACAGCCGGAAGGTCGAGGTCAGATTCACCTCGATCACCTGGGACCATTCCTCATCCGACATCCGCATGAACAGGTTGTCCTTCGTCACCCCGGCGTTGTTCACCAGAATGTCGATGCCGCCCAGCACCGCGATGGCGTCCTTCGGCAAAGCCTCGACCGCCGCCGCATCCCCCAGATTGCACGGCAGCACAAACGCCCCCGCCCCCAGTTCTGCCCGCAGAGCCTCCAACGGCTCCACCCGCGTGCCCGACAGGGCAACTTTCGCCCCCGCCCCATGCAACACCCGGGCGATCTCGGCCCCGATCCCGCCCGAGGCCCCCGTGACCAGTGCCGCCTTGCCCGTCAGATCAAACATCGTCTTTCTCCGTCCTGCAGAAAACCCAGCCTCAAACAGCCAAAGCCTTGACCGCCGCGATATCTTCCGGCGTGCCAATGGCCCGGCACAATGCCTCACGGTCGATCCTGCGGATCATCCCCGACAGGGCCTTGCCCGCGCCGATCTCCCAGAACTCGCCCACGCCCTGCCCCAGCATGAACCCCACCGATTCCCGCCAGCGCACCGCTCCCGTGACCTGCTCCACCAGCAACCGCTTCAGCACCGCCGGATCACTGACCGCATCGGCCCGCACATTGGCCACCACCGGCACAACGGGAGCCCTGAACACCACCCCCGCCAGCGCCTCCGCCATCACCTCCGCCGCCGACTGCATCAGCGCACAGTGAAACGGCGCGCTCACCGGCAACAGGATCGCCCGCTTGGCGCCCCTCGCCTTGGCAATCTCCACCGCCCGCTCCACCGCCGCCAGATGCCCCGAAACCACAACCTGCCCCGGATCGTTGTCATTGGCGGCTTGGCACACTTGGCCCCCAGCCGCCTCCGCCGCGACCTCCACCACCGCCGCGAAATCCAACCCCAGCACCGCCGCCATCGCGCCCACGCCCACCGGCACCGCCGCCTGCATCGCGCGGCCCCGGATCCGCAGCAGCCGCGCGGCATCGGTCACGCCAAACACCCCCGCCGCGCACAAAGCCGAATATTCGCCCAAGGAATGCCCGGCCACGAAGGCCGCCTCCGTCACCGCAAACCCCTCCGCCTCCAGCACGCGGACCGCCGCGATGGACGTCGCCATCAGCGCCGGCTGTGCGTTCTCGGTCAGCGTCAGCGCCTCGATATCGCCCTCCCAGATCAGCGCCGACAGCTTTTCACCCAGCGCCGCGTCCACCTCGTCAAACACCGCCCTCGCGGCCGGCCAGCCGTCCGCCAGCGCCCGGCCCATGCCGATCGTCTGGGCGCCCTGACCCGGAAATATCCATGCGCGGCTCATCTCATCCCCCCCGGCTTTTTCTTCTGCCTAGCGAAGCCCCGGCTTGAACGCAATCTTTGCCCGTGGCATCCCCGCCTCCATGACCCCGCGCGTCCGCAAAATCACCTACGCCGTCACCTTCGAGACCGAAGGCATCCTCCTCGGCGGCCTGATCCTGCACCTGATGTCCCGCGCCCCCCTGGACCGCGCGCTGGCCCTGTCCACCATGGGCGCCACCATTGCCCTGCTGTGGTCCTACGCCTTCAACACGGCGTTCGAAGCGTGGGAGGCACGCCAGACCACCAAGGGCCGCTCCTTCGCGCGCCGCACTGCCCATGCCGTGCTGTTCGAGATCGGGATGACGCTGATCCTGGTGCCCGTCACCGCCTGGTGGCTGTCCGCCTCCTGGCTGGCGGCGCTGGTCTACGAATCCAGCCTCATCCTGTTCTTCCTCGTCTATGCCTGGGTCTTCACCTGGGCTTTCGACGCCATCTTCGGCCTGCCGGCCAGCGCGAAATGAAAGTGTCCACGCGCGGACAAAAATCGCAGCGAATGAAATCAAGCACTTGCGATTCCATTTTAACTTTCCGTTAGGAACTCTGCGCCCCTTCCAATTTCATCTTGGACCCAAATACCTCCGGGGTCCGGGGCAGCGCCCCGGGGCAGCGCCAGCCCAAGTGCTACGCTTGCATCCCCGGGCGAACCCGCTATAAGGCGCCATCTTTCCGTATTCCCATGAACCGGCGCAGGCTCTCGTGGACGGGCCGCGGAAAGTCTCATGCCCGTCCTATGAAATGCGCCCGAGACGAAGGAATTCGCATGCCGCTTTACGAGCATGTCTTCATCGCGCGTCAGGATCTGTCCAACGCGCAGGCCGAAGGCCTCATCGAACACTTCTCCACCGTTCTGAAGGACAATGGCGGCGCTGTCGTTGACTTCGAATATTGGGGCGTCAAGACGATGGCCTACAAGATCAACAAGAACCGCAAGGGCCACTACGCCTTCCTGCGCACCAACGCCCCCTCGGCGGCGGTGCTGGAGATGGAGCGTCTGATGCGCCTGCATGACGACGTCATGCGC
>JANLQT010000106.1:0-2653 GCA_031368035.1 Rhodobacterales bacterium
GGCCAGCGCATGATGGCCCGGCAGTTCCATCCGGTCACTGGCGATGCGGCGGTTGCCTTGGCCATGCTGGCGCATGAGGTCGCCGATTTCGGCGGCCCATCGTGCGACGCGCTCTTCGACGAGGTCGCCCGCAGTCATGTACATCCATGTGACGGCGGTGCGGATTTCGTCGATCGTGGCGATGCCACGGGCCAGATGTTCACAACCCTTGAACTCGAACAGGATGGCCGGACCTTCGGCAAAGATCAGGGCGTAGCGCATGGGATTGTGCAGGGTCCAGACCTGCATGTTGGAACTGTCCAGCGCATAGCGGATGTTCACGGGATCATACAGCAGGGCCGCCGCGCAGTCGTGCCGGCGCATTAGCTTGCGAAGGCGCGACATCCGGTATGTCCGGGCGCGCTGCAGCACCTCGTGCGGGACAGGGCTGCGCAACGGCTTGTCCGCGCCGTCGGCGTTCAGATAAGTCAGCTTCCGTTCGTCCTTGAACGGGGCCGGTATCATGCGGACAGCTCCGCCAGCGCGCCGCGCATCCGGCGGCTGTAATAGCGCGCAAGGTCCAGTGCGGCGCCTTCGAAATCGGGCCGGGCCAGCGGGCCGCGGTCATAGTGCTTGGAGTTCAACCCGCGGACCATCGCGGTCAGGATGTCCTTGTCCTCGGCCATGTATTGATGGAACAGGTCCACCGCGTAATCGACATCCGCCTGCGCCCAGGTCGGGCCGAAGAACATCAGGCCCATCCTGACCCGCACGCGGTCCACCGCCTCGGGCTGGATGCAGATGAAGCTGGAATAATCGCCGCTGCAGCCGGACACGAGGCCGGGCGGAATCGCCATCATGACGCAGTTGGTCGCCTCGGCATCGGTCAGGTCGGGATGGCCCTTGTAGCTGCGCGGCAGGTCTGGCGAGAAACCGGCGTTATAGCCGAACCAGGCCTCACCCGGCCGGATGTGGCTGCACAGCTTGGTCGGGTTCATCGGGTGCAGGGTGGTCTTGTGCAGCGGCGAGAGGTGGTAGGCCTCCATGAAATTCTCGATGAAGCACTTCCAGTTCACCGGCCAGACGTCCTCCACCACATAGCGGGTCGCCATCTCCTCCATGTGATAATTGTGGATCAGCGCGCCAAGGCCCTGCAGGCGCGGGTCCAGCGGCGGAGGATTTGGGGACAGGTTGGTGAAGACGAAGCCATGCCAGACCTCGCAAGCGAATTCCGGCAGGCGGCAGGAGGACTGGTCGAAGTCCTCGTGCGGTTCCATGCGTGGCGCGGCGGCCAGTTCGCCGCTGCGGTGATAGGACCAGTGGTGATAGGGGCAGACCAGCCGCTCGGCATGGCCGGTGCCGGTGGCGATGATCGAGCCGCGGTGGCGGCAGACGTTGGACAGGACCCGGATCACCCCGTCATCTCCTCGGATCGCCACGACGGGTTCGTCGCACAGCTGGAAGGTGATGAAATCGCCCGGATTGGGGAGTTCGTCGGCCCGGCCAAGGCAGATCCACTCGCGCCCGAACAGACGGTCGCGCTCCAGCGCAAGCAGGGCCGGGTCGGTGTAATAGGCCTTGGGCATCGACCAGGCCTGTTCGGGGTCCGCGGCTTCGCTGTGCTTCAGGGCTGCGCCAAGCCGTTCGAGCGTGGTTGCCATCTGCCGCCCCCCTATGCCGCGCGTCCGTAAAAGCCGACCTGCTCTTCGCGGCTGAACCGCACGCCGGGGCGCTCGTAATAGGAAAACACCGCGATGAAGCGCGATTGCGCGCCGGTGCAGGTGGTGACCTTGTGCAGCGTGTTCTTGCCCTTGAACACGTTCAGCGTGCCAGCCCGCAGGTAGTGCGACTTCACCGCATTGTCACGGCCTTCCAGCAAGGCGGCGACACCGTCATAATTCGGGTCGGTTTCGCTGCGCAGGTCGGTCCGGTACAGGAACTCGCCGCCGCCCGAGGGTTCCTGCAGCAGAAGCGTCGTGGTGAATTCCGACCGGTCGAAATGCCAGTTCAGCGCCTCGCCATCGCCGTAGCGCAGGATGTTCATCCGGGCGAGCGGATCGGCCATGGTGAACAGCGCCGCCTTGTCCATCGCGGCGGCAAGGAACACCGCCAGATGCGGCCAGTTGTAAATCCAGTCGACCACGGTCTGCTCCAGCTGGTCGCCGCAGACGGTGTGATTGATCGTGTCCACCGCCTTAAGCGCGGGATGGTCGGGGGAAAGGCCGGGCACGTCCTTGCGGAAATAGATGTTGTGGGTGCGTTTGTGCAGGAAGGACAGCCGATCCATGATCGGGTCCACCTCGGCCATGGCCCTGGTGATCGCCTCGGGGCGCACGAGGCCTTCGAGGTTGAACATGCCCCCTTGCGCGAGATCGGCCTTGCAGCGCGCCAGAAGATCGAACCAGGCCGGGCTGCCGGGGCGGTCCAGCGGGTAACGGTCGAGATCCAGAATGTCGCGCATGAGAGGAACCTTTCGTTTTGCAGATGGTGCAGAGGCGCTTTGGTTTGGGCAAGGCGGCAAAAACTTAGTCTGGCATAGATATTCTAGGTCAGGATGATCGACTTTGGCCGCCGCATGCGCCAAGTACGCGTCAGCGCCGGTGATAGGCGATACGTTCGAGGAACACGCCCTCGTCGCTGGTCAGCACGACCGCCGCCCCGGTCAGATCGGTGC
>JANLQT010000116.1:0-2478 GCA_031368035.1 Rhodobacterales bacterium
CCCATGCCCGGTTCCGTGCCAAGCTGGCGCAAATCGTGGCCTTGGCGGAGGCGGGCGACATCACCGGTTTGCAGGCTTTCGAGATCAACCCGGTCTCTTCCAGCCCGAAGGCCATGGCGCGCTACCGCGATCTCTGCGTCATCGCCATCACTGCCTGCGCGCAGGTGGTGGCATGAAGATCACCCGCGCATTCTGCCCCGGCGATGCTACACCTACGATTTCGGGCTGTGCAGCCACGAGAAGGGCTGGGCGCAGGTCGATACGGCGCAGGATGCGTCGTATTTCGGGACATGGGCCAGCCCGACCCGGTTGATGATCTTCAGCTATTGTGAGGGCGACACAACCTTGAAGGAGGCCGCGTCGCCCGAGGAGTTCGCCGCCGAACTGCGGGAGATTGACGCTTGGAACCGGGCGCATGGTTATGGCCCGGCGCGGATCGATCCGGGGTTTGATCCAGCGATGAAGGCGGTCTTCGAAGTGCTCGGGCTGGCGGACATGCTGCACTGAATGAACGCTTGGACGCGTTTCCCGGATACGCTATATTGCACTCCAAGGAGCGCCAGAAATGTCCCTGCAAGATCGCGTCAAGCGTTACAAGGCGACCGGCGGCGGCGTGGGCCTCGTCCGGGTCGAAGTGCTTGTGCCAACTGAGGATCGGGAGGAAATCCTGAAACTCGCGGCGGACCTGCGGCGGCAGCGACGCGAAAAGGCGTCGAACATCGCCCTCAATTCGGGGATGAATCGCGAATCCATCAACGACCGGGCGAAGCTCATTCTGCACCGGCTTGTTGCACGAAGACTGCGGGCCAATCCTGCACTTCAGGACGACGCGAGGACGCGTCTACAATTGCTGGAAGGGCCCGCCCCTGACCATGTGGCCCAATGGGTCCACGTGCTGGAACGACCCGCAGAGGATGTCGCAAACCTGATCGGATCGCGATCCGATCAGATGACACATCTCAGGGCTTCTTCGCCCTTCAGACTGCCTGAAGGGTTCGATGACGAGACTTTGCGGCGCCGGGTCTGAAAAAGGCGAAACTGGGTGCCATCTCGTGAAACCAGTTCGGGAACTCGTGGACCTGCTGTGCGTCGCTCGCGCTTGTCTCGCGATCAGGCCTTCCCTTGAACCTGCAAAATCTCGTAGTGCGTGCTGCGACCGCCGCCCTGGCCCTTCCGCAACAGCCCGTCGTCAATCAACGCGGTGATATCGCGGATTGCCGTGTCCTGCGAACACTTTGCAATCACCGCCCATTTGGAGGAGGTCATCTTGCCCTCAAACCCGTCCAGCAGTCGGTTCAAGACGATGATCTGACGCGCGTTCAGCGCAACCTTGCCCGCTCGTTCCCAGAACCGTGCCTTGTCCATCACCGCCGCCAGCAGATCCTGTGCCCCGTGGATGGCGCGGTGCAGGCAGGCCAGAAACCAGATCAGCCAGTCGGTGACATCGGTGCCGCCCTTTTGCGTCCGCTCAAGCTGGTCATAATAGGCGTTCCGCTCCAATCGGATCTGGGCCGACATGCTGTAGAACCGCCGTGGGCTGGACTCCGAGCGCGCCAGCGCCATGTCGGCGATTGCCCGCGCGATGCGGCCATTGCCATCCTCGAACGGGTGGATTGTCACGATCCATAAATGAGCCAGGGCGGCCTTGATCACCGGGTCTGTCGCGGCTGTCGCATTGAACCAAGCCAGAAACTCTGCCATTTCGGTAGCGACGCGCGTTGCGGGCGGGGCCGCGTAGTGCACCCGCTCCCTTCCGATCGGGCCAGAAATCACTTGCATGGGGCCGGTTCTGTCGTCGCGCCACTGCCCAATCAGGATTTTGGTCATCCCGCTGCGCCCGGTCGGAAACAGGGCGCTGTGCCAGCTGAACAGGCGGTCTGCGGTAAGAGCCTGATCGTAGTGGCCGGTTGCGTCCAGCATGAACTCGACGATGCCTTCGACATCCCGGTCCTTGGGGGCAAGCGCACCGATGTCGATCCCAAGACGGCGCGCGATCGAGGAGCGCACTTGGGTTGCGTCAAGCACCTCGCCCTCAATTTCGCTGGTCTTGACAACATCATGTGTCAGGGTTTGCAGGAAGGCTTCCTCGCGCAGTTTTAAGCCCAGCGCCTCCATGCGCCCGACGAGCCGCCCCTGATCGTGACGCAGCGCGGCAAGGGGGGCGGCAATTGCCCGGTCTTGCCAAACGAGCTTTGGCCAAGTCTCCCGTTCCCAGATATACACTGCAATCTCCGCATTTCACGCGGCGATAATGAAACACATTGTCCGCAACGGCAAGGGAAGATCATCGCAGAGTTTGCGGAGAATATTAGGCCCGTTCTCCGCATCGGTGAGGCAGTGTTGCACAAATCGGCTGAGGGGATTCATCTTATGAAACCAGCGTGATAGCTGGGACGGATGAGCCGAGCAAACGCCCCGAGCTACAAGACCCTGAACTGGCCCGCGTATAACAAGGCGCTCAAGCGCCGCGGGTCGCTG
>JANLQT010000142.1:0-5415 GCA_031368035.1 Rhodobacterales bacterium
CTGCCGGTGCCGTAGTCTCTGCCGGTGCGACAGTCTCAGCCAGTGCCGGGGCCTCAGCCGGGGCCGGTATCGTCGTTTCACTTGTGGCAGGCGCGGTCTGTTCGGCGGTGGCCTGATCCGCAGGCGCCGGAGGCGGCGTCGGTTCGGGGGTCACTGCCTCAGTGCTGGCGGCCGCATCAGTGCCGGCAGCTGGCGCCTCGGTTGTCGCGGCGCTGCCATCGGCGGGCACCGTAACCTCTGTGCCCGGCGCTGCTGCCTCGGCCGCGGCCTGCGCCGCGATTTTGGCGGTGGCCTTCTTCTCGCATCCGGCCTTGACCTTGGCGATCACGCAGAATTCGCCCTCCGGGCAAACCGTGATCTTGTCCGGCAGACAGATCACCGTCTTGCCATCCAGATCAATCGTGAAGGCGCCTTCGGGCAGCACCAACGGCACAGCGGTGTCGGCAGGCGCGGTGGTTTCGGTCGTCGTCCCCTCGGCCATCGCGGGCAAAGGCGCAAACGGCGGCACCACATACAGCGCCATGGACAAGGCGGTCACGGCATTCAGGAAACGTTGCATGGAAATCCTTTCGGGAATCATCCGGCCTTCCGGCTTGGGATCGAAGCGAGTGATGCCAAGTCTTGCGCCGATATGCGATAACACGCATCAGCGCCCAAAGGTTTAGGCAGACCCTTGCCGGCTTGTGGGATAAACGCGCGACATGCTAGGTCGGTTCCATGCGGGCCCTGGCGATCCTGACCGTGAAGAACGAAGCGGCCTTCCTGCTGGAATGGTTGGCCCATCATCGCCGCCTGGGCTTCACAGATATTCTGGTGTTTTCCAACGATTGCAGCGACGGCACGGACATCCTGCTGGATCGGCTCGCGGCGCTGGGACTTCTGGTTCACCAACGCAACGACAGCCCCGAATCTGGCAGCCCGCAGTGGAGCGCCTTGAAAAAAGCCGCAAAGCATCCTCTCTACGCCGCAGCCGACTGGGCGCTGGTGCTGGACATCGACGAATTCGTGAACATCCATGTCGGCGCGCGGCGCTTGCCCGACCTCTTGATGGCCCTGCCGCCCGAGGCCACGGCCATCCAGCTGACCTGGCGGATGTTCGGCAATGCCGGCATCGTGCGCTATCAGGACCGCCCCATCCGCGAGCTGTTCACCAAGGCCGCGCCCGAAACCCTGTCCTGGCCCTGGCGCGCACAAATGTTCAAGACGCTGTTCCGCCCCGACGGCGCTTATGCCAAACCCGGCGTGCATCGCCCGCGCAGCCCTGACGCCGCCCGCTTGGACGCAGAGCACTGGTTTGACGGATCAGGCCGCGCCGTTGCCCCCGCCACGCGGCTGTTTTCCGACTATACGCGCAACAATTACGGGCTGGCGCAGCTTAATCATTACGCTTTGGGGACAATGGAAAGCTATCTCGTGAAATGCGACCGGGGCCGGGCCAACCGCGACGCCTCGGCGTTCGACATGGGATACTGGGTGGAACGCAACCTGGGCCAGGTCGAGGACCGATCGATCCTTGCGCTGGACCTTGCCCCGGATCTGGCCGCACTGCATGCTGACGCCGATCTGTCGCGCCTGCATCAGGCGGGGGTGCTTTGGCGACAGGACCGTATCGCCACACTTCTGCAGGACGAAGTCTGGCGCAGCCTTTTTGGCCGCCTGATGATGGCGGGCCCCTCGCGCGCTTTGGGGCCAGAGGCCGCAGCTTTCCTCCACGCCGCGCGGCCTCCCAAATCTTGACGGGTTTCCAATACAGCAACGCATAGTCCTGCCGGGGCGTGTAGTCGGGCCTAAATCTGCCTTGTTTTTCATCAATTTAGGTTAGAGAATAGTAGGTAAGGGGTGTGTGTTTCAAATGACCGAGTCTGACACTTTGCAGGCTGCGTTGACGACTGCGAAAAGCCGTGACGCGTGGCTTGCTTCCATGGATGACGCGGGCGAAGAGGCGGGCTATTTCCAATGGGTTGGAAGCGGCCATTTCGCCGCCTTTGCCGACAATGCGCCGACCCTGCTGGTCGGGTTTGAAACCGTTGACGGCGCGATGGGCCAGCCCGAACAGCTTCCCACCGTGCACCGCATCGCCCAGCGGAACGGCTGGTCGCATCTGACGCTTCTGGCCAATGCCCCGGGGTTCTGGCGCGATCCTGCGGTGTTCGCCTATATCGACCGGCTGGTGGACGAGGCGTTCTTTGAAGACTTCGACCGGGTGCTGTTTTATGGCGCCGGCCCGGCGGGCCATGCCGCCGCCGCCTATTCGGTGGCCGCCCCCGGCTCGACCGTGCTGCTTCTGGCGCCCCGCGCCACCATGTCTCCCGCCATCGCGGGCTGGGACACTCGCGACCGCCAGTCCCGGGCCTTCGATTTCACCACCCGCTACGGCTTTGCCCCCGATATGATCGACGGCGCCGCAAAGGTGCTGCTGGCCTATGACCCGCTGGAGCGGCTGGACGCCATGCAAGCCGCGCTGTTTCGCGCCTCTCACGTCACGCATTGCCCGTTGCCCAGGGCGGGGGCGAACGTCGAAGCCACGCTGCAACGGCTGGGCGTGCTGGACGGACTGATCGAAAGCGCGGCCAAAGGCACGCTCACCGCCGCCGGCATCCAGCGCGCCTGGCGCAAACGCCGCGATGATGCGGGCTATCTGAAAGCCACCCTGGCCCAGGCCGCCCAAGGCAATCACCCCCTGCGCGAGAAGATGGTCTGCCGCTCGGTCACGCAGCGCCTGAAACTGCCGAAATTCACCCGCCGCCTGGCAGAGCTTGAAGCCTAGCTCAGCCGCCGCCTGCTTCGCTCAGGCTCCACAGATCATCCGCCCGGGTGGCGCTGATTCGCGCCATGCATTCCAGCACGACCATCGGCTCCATAGATCCGCCATGAACGGCCCAGCCTTCGGACGCGCAGGCCTGATCGCGAAACGTCACCCAAGTGCGCTGCGCCTCGCGCAGCGCCGCCTCGGCGCCCCCGTCGGTGGCGCCCTCATCGGTGGCGGCCTCATCGGTGGCGGCCTGATCCATCTCTTGCATCTTGGCGACGGCCGCTTTGTAGGCATCGTTCAGATTGCTGTCCGCCTCATCAAAATCCATCTTGGCGCAGGCGTTCAGCTCGGATTGGGTCTGGGCCTCGGCGCAGTCGATCTGCTCGGTCTGAACCGCGTCCTGCGCAAAAGTTGCGCCCGATAGCACCAGCAGGCCCATCACCATCGCCCCGACATACCGCAACTTCTGCATCCCCACCCCCACAAGTTGTCTTCGATGCTAGCGGCGCAGCATCAGCTTGGAAAGCGAAAGCGGCTGGAATCAAGGGCGGATTTCAGCTAGGGCCGGGGCATGACCGACGCCCGCACCCTGACGATCCGCCGCCCCGACGACAGGCATCTGCACCTGCGCGATGGCGCGATGCTGGCGGCCGTGGCGCCCGAAAGCGCCCGCGATTTCGCCCGTGGCCTCATCATGCCCAATCTGGTGCCGCCGGTCGTCACCGGCGCGCAGGCGCTGGCCTATCGTGACCGGATTCTGGCCGTCCTGCCCAAGGGGGCCGACTTTCAGCCGCTGATGACGCTGTATCTGACCGAAGACACTGATCCGGCGGATGTCGAAGCGGCCGCGGCCTCCGGCCTCGTGTCGGCCGTGAAACTTTATCCCGCCGGCGCTACCACGAATTCCCAGTCAGGCGTCAAGGACTTCGCCCGCGTGATGCCGGTGCTGGAGCGGATGCAGAAGATCGGCCTGCCGCTGTGTTGCCACGGCGAAGTGACAACACCCGAAGTGGATATCTTCGACCGCGAGGCCGTGTTCATCGACACCGTGCTGGACCCGTTGCGCCGGTCCCTGCCCGGCCTGCGCGTGGTGATGGAACATATCACCACCGAGGAAGGCGCGATCTATGCTGCCTCAGGCGGGGCAGACCTTGCGGCCACGATCACCACCCACCACCTGATCCTGAACCGCAACCACATCCTCGTAGGCGGCATCCGCCCGCATTATTACTGCCTGCCCGTTGCAAAGCGCGAAAAACATCGCGCTGCGCTGCTAAAGTCGGCCACCAGCGGCAAGTCCTGCTATTTCCTTGGAACCGACAGCGCCCCGCATATCGACGCGCTGAAGGAACATGCCTGCGGCTGCGCGGGCTGCTTCACCGCCACGAACACCATGCCGATCCTGGCCGAAGTGTTCGAAAGGGCAGGCGCTTTGGGCAGGTTGGAAGCCTTCACAAGCACTTACGGCGCAGACTTCTACCACCTTTCCAAGAATACCGGCACCCTGACACTGACCCGCAGCGACATGCCTGTGACCTTCCCCGAGAAAATCCCCACGCCCCAGGGCCCCGTCACCCTCTTCGACCCCGGTTTCCCCGTGCATTGGCGCGTCAGCCCTGCCGTTCATCAAGCCGGGGCGGCTTTCCTCTCGCATGACGAAAGCCGGTCTGGCTAATGGAATGCCCCCGAAAGGACCCCCTATGATCCCCGCCGCCTTCCCGCCCAAAGACGAAATCGCCAAGCTGACCGCCCGCGCACTGCTGGAAATCAAGGCCGTCCACTTCAACGCCAAGACCCCCTTCACCCTCGCCTCCGGCCTGCCCTCGCCTACCTATATCGACTGCCGCAAGCTGATCTCTTACCCCCGCATCCGCTCGGTGCTGATGGATTTCCTGACCGCCACCGTGCTGCGCGACGCTGGCATGGAAGCGTTCGACAACATCGCGGGGGGCGAGACTGCCGGCATCCCCTTCGCCGCGCTGGTGGCCGAACGCCTTGCGCTGCCGATGACCTATGTGCGCAAGAAGCCCAAAGGCTATGGCCGCAATGCCCGTATCGAAGGCGTGATGAGCGAAGGCCAGCGCGTGCTGCTGGTGGAAGACCTGACCACCGACGGCGGCTCGAAACTGTCCTTCGTCGATGCGATCCGCGACACCGGCGCCACCTGCGCCCATACTGCGGTGATCTTCTACTACGGCATCTTCCCCGAAACCGAAGCCCGCCTTGCCGCCCACGGCATCGCGCTGCACCATTTGTGCACCTGGTGGGATGTGCTGGCCGAAGCCAAGGCGCAAGGCGCCTTCGATGCGGCGACCCTGACCGAAGTGGAAGCCTTCCTCCACGATCCACGCGCCTGGCAGACGGCGCGCGCCCAAGTCTGACCACCACCGGCGCCAAACCGCCGGCGGCATATGCCCCCTAATCGCGATTCGCCGCATCAGCCCACAAGCCATGGCGCACCGCGGCACGAATTGCGCTATACTTGGGGCCGGGAGAATCGTCCACAGGGTTTTCCCGGCACGCATACACACAGTTATCCCGATAGACTTCGCCCCCTTGGGCGGTCTATCGGGTAAGACGGGACAAAAGGGAGTGGGGCAATGAGCGAGCTGGCGACGATCCGGCCGATGCTGCCGCAGGGACATACAGCTTCGGAAACCGAG
>JANLQT010000158.1:0-3186 GCA_031368035.1 Rhodobacterales bacterium
ATGGTGGACCATTGCGCCGGGGGCACGATCTCGGATTGCCGGGTGATCGAGGTGCTGGGGAACCACAAACATTGCGCCGCCGACCATGGCCGCGATGTGGCGGGCGTGTCGGAGTGAGCGCCACGCTGGGCGGCCTCGGGCTTTACCTTTTCGCTGCGGTGGCTGAAATCGCCGGCTGCTTCGCGTTTTGGGCGTGGTTCCGGCTGGGCCGTTCGGGATTGTGGCTGGTGCCCGGCTTGGCGAGCCTTGCGCTGTTTGCCTGGCTCTTGACCCAAGTAGACGCCCCCTTTGCGGGCAGGGCCTATGCCGCCTATGGCGGGGTGTACATCGCTGCCTCTCTGGGCTGGCTGTGGCTTGCAGAGGGGCAACGACCTGACCGCTGGGACGTGACAGGCGGTGTAATCTGCCTGATCGGTGCCGCGATGATCCTTTTCAGTCCACGCGGCGCCTGAACCTTAGCCGCAGCCCGCCGATGCCGCGCTGAGGTCCGCAAAGATCGCACAGTCGCGCGCGGCGCCCCCGGCGCAACTGTCGTCGCAAAGACGGACGAACCCGGCAAGCTGGGTTTCCAGAAGTTTCATCTCGGCCAGTCTCTGACGCAGGCCCGCGAGGTGCGCCGCCACCATGTCACGCGCCGAGGCGCAGTCCATGTCCGACCGCACCGAGGCCGCCAAAAGCACGCGCACCTCCTCGATGCCAAAGCCAAAGTCACGGCAGCGTCGCACGAAGGTCAACCGATCCACATCGGCGGCGCTGTAGACCCGCTGCCGGGCTTGGCTGCGGACCGGTTCCGGCAACAGGCCGATGCTTTCATAGAACCGTATGGTAGGAGTGCTGACCCCGGTGGCCTTCGCCATATCCCCAATTGCGAGCGCGCAGACGTGATCGGTGGGGCCGCCTTCGCCGGGAACGAGGTTTTTGCTGTTGCCGCGCTTGCCGTCGCGGTCGGTGCGGCCGTGTATTGGCAGCGGCGCAGGACGGCGCGAAAGGCGGCTTTGGGCTGCGGATGCGGGGGCAATTGCGGGGATGGCGACAGGGTCAGTCCGACTTGTGCGCTTCCCTCCAAATAATCACAAAGATCAGGGTCGCTTCGGGCGGCCTTGATCAGTTCGGGCCATGGGCTCACACTGGGGTGTGCCCCAGCCCGAAAGAGAAACGGCTCATGCTGAGTATATTGGCCAACCGGACGTTCCGTCACCTATACGCTGCGCAACTTGTCTCGCTGATCGGCACCGGCCTTGCCACTGTCGCGCTGGGGCTGCTGGCCTGGGATCTGGCGGGGGCGAACGCCGGGCTGGTGCTGGGCACGGCGCTGGCCATCAAGATGCTGGCCTATGTCACGCTGGCCCCCGTGGCCGCTGCGCTGGCGGCGCGGCTGCCGCGCCGGGCGTTTCTGGTGGCGCTTGACCTGATCCGGGCGGTGGTGGTGCTGTTCCTGCCCTTCGTCAGCGAGGTCTGGCAGATCTACGTCCTGATCTTCCTGCTGCAAGCCGCCTCCGCTGGCTTCACCCCGGCGTTCCAAGCGACAATCCCGGACGTTTTGCCAGACGAGCGCGACTACACGCGGGCGCTGTCCTTGATGCGCCTTGCCGAGGATATGGAGCAGATCGTCAGCCCGATGCTCGCCGCTGCCCTTCTGACCCTCGTAAGCTTTCCGGTGCTGTTTGCGGGAACGGTGGTGGGCTTTGTCGGCTCGGCCCTGCTGGTGGTCAGCACCCGCCTGCCGGTCCGGTCCGAAGTCGCCGCCGAATCCTTCCTGACCAGCGCGACCAAGGGCATCCGCATCACCCTTGCCACGCCGCGCCTGCGCGGGCTGATGGTGATGGAGATGGCCGTCGCGGCCGCAGGGGCCATGGTTTACGTCAACACCGTGGTGCTGGTGCAGGCCCGGTTGGGCCTTGACGCACCGCACGTCGCCTTGGCTTTCGCGGCCTTTGGTGCGGGATCCATGCTGGCTGCCCTGCTGCTGCCGCGCGTGCTGGAGCGGTTGGAGGATCGCCCGGTGATGCTGGCAGGCGCTGCGCTGATGGTTGCCGGGGTGGCCGCCACGCCCCTCGTCGGCGCGCTGGCCGGGCTGATGACGCTTTGGGCTTTGATCGGTTTCGGGTTTTCCCTGACCCAGACCCCGATTGGCCGCATCCTGAACCGATCTGCCAACCCCGAGGACCGGCCCGCCGTCTTCGCCGCGCAATTCGCGTTGTCGCACGGATGCTGGCTGGTCACCTATCCGCTGGCAGGTTGGGTCGGCGCTGTCTATGGGCTTGGCACGGCGGCTGTTGTTCTTTCAGGGCTGGGCGCGGTGTCGCTGGCGCTGGTCCTGCGCCTCTGGCCCGCCGCAGACCCTGCCGAGGTCGTGCATAGCCATGGGGACCTTGCCACGGACCACCCGCACCTTATGGGCACGGGGAGTGGCACGGGCCTGGGCACGGGCACGGGCCTGGGCACTGGCCTGGGCCTGGGCACTGGTACGGGCCTGGGGCCGCACAGCCACGCCTTTCGCATCGACACCCTGCATCGGCATTGGCCAAGGCGGACTTAAGCTCAGGCTGACTCGCCATACAAACGTCCTGCACGGCGCGCCGCGCATTGGACCAAACTGGGCTATCGCTGCATATGCTCGGACAGTTGCTGGGGCATGCCCAGGCCAGCACGACGAAGCGCTACGTGCACCTTGCTGCGGACCCACAGCGCCGTGCGGCTGACCTGATCGGAGGGCAGGTTGCGGAGGCGTTGGGGCTGGGCAACAACATTGTTCACATCGATAAACGGACGCGGGCATAAGGCTCGGTGGCCTGCACCGCCTGTTTTGATCGCCCCGGCCCAACTTCAGTTGATGTCGACGCGCGGCCGCGCTCTGAATGAGAAAAGAGGAAAAAGATGCCTGGACCTATACCTAAACCCGTGATCGGAGCGTTCGGAACCCAAGAGCCCGTCGAATTGTCATCTCTGAAGGCCCTGTCCAAGATTTCTTCACCCCAACGGGAAAAGGTCGAAGACCGAATTCTCAAGGCAAAAGCTGCTTGGTTACCCCCAGCAGCGTAGAGAAGGTCGCCGATGCGCTGCTCCGCTTTGAGTCCGCCATCGGGTTCAAGTCCTTCAAGGCGCTGACCATCGACGATGCCCGGCGCTTCCAGGACGCACTTGACCAGGCAAAGAACGCCAAGACCGGCAAGCCTGTGTCGGCCG
>JANLQT010000199.1:0-4854 GCA_031368035.1 Rhodobacterales bacterium
GTGATCTGGCTTTCCACGTCGTACCAGGCCGAGCCCAGCCGCAGCATCGAGCGCATGCCCTGCCGCACCCGGTCTATCGCATCGGATTCGCGCGTGCCCTCGTGATCATCCGACGGCCCGCCCGCGACATAGGCGTGGAACGGAATGCCCCGGTCCGGGCTGGCGTAATGCCCGCCCACCACCTTGCCGGCGCGCATCGTGGCGGCGATCTCCTCCAGCATCTGCTGGCTGCCATTGATGACGCCGGGGTAATTCATCATCTCACCCAGGCCGATGATGCCGGGCCAAAGCATCGCCTCGGCCACATCGTCGGGACCGATCTCGAACCCCGTCGTCTCCAGCCCCGGAGCCGACGGGGCGCAGGACGGCATCTGGGTGAAGATGTTGATCGGCTGCATCAGCGCCTCGTCATGCATCATCCGCACGCCGCGCAGACCCATGACATTGGCGATCTCATGCGGGTCGGTGAACATCGTCGTCGTGCCATGCGGAATGACCGCCGCCGCAAACTCCGCCGGGATCAGCATGCCGCTTTCGATATGCATGTGCCCGTCGCACAGGCCCGGGATCAGGTATTGGCCCGTCGCATCGACCACCTCGGTCCGCGGCCCGATGCAATGGGAGGCGTCCGGGCCAACATAAGCAAACCGGCCCTCGGCAATGGCAACCTGCCAGCCGGGCAGGATTTCGCGGCTTTGCACATTGACCAGCGTGCCGCCCCGGATGACCAGATCGGCAGCCGCGCGCCCGGCCGCCACCGCCACCAAACGAGCGGCGCAGTCGGCCCAGGAGAGAAGAGAAGAATGTGTCATGACGAATTGGAACCGATCGGGGCGGCGCGTTCAAGGATCAACTGCAGCGAACCCAGCACGTTTCTGGCGATCTTCGCGCTGCAAGCCAGTGCAGTCAGCGCATCCGATTGGGCGCGCCCTGAACTGAAAAAACTGCATGAACTCGCCCCGCCAACACCAGCGAGCCCTACTTCTGAGGCCGGAGTTTGTCGTGCCGGCCTTGTGCAGATCGTGTCTCGACCGCAAACCGGCCATTCAGACAAGCCAGTGCGGACGGCAACGTTCCGCCCCCTTTTACTGCAAAACCACCCGCCAAATCTTTCCCCATGGCCTGCGGTGCCTGACCTGCGTCCCCGGCAGGCAGACCACGATGCCGGTGATTCCATTGCAGCCTATGGGCAAAGGCAGAGTGCGGGCCGATGGTCTCAAAATACTGACGGTGTCAGGCTTCGAAGTCGGGGCGAAAAAATCAGCGCGAAACTGAAGCCCCTTTCCCTCCGCGCTGGCGGCTTCCAAACTGCCGCCGTGAAGGCCCGTGCTGCGCCGCGTGATGGCGAGGCGCTGTCCGGCCCTGCCGCTGGTGCCGCGGTCGCCCTGAACGACCTGCTCGAACAGCGCGGCCAGCCGATCGGGTGCAATTGCCGCGCCCGTGTCGCTGACCGTCAGGCGCGGTCCGGGTTCCACCGCGATCGTGACGGCGGCAGTTCGCGGCGAGACGTCAACGCAAGTTGCGCTTCACAGGCTAGCCGATCCGGGCCAAATATGGGACACACCCCGGAATTATGTGTCCCGAACCCAGACTGACACGATGATATAAATGGAGAAATCATGAACCGCCACGCCTTCAAGATGAAGCTGAACCCGGGAAGCGAGGCGGAGTACATCCGCCGCCATGACGAGATCTGGCCGGAACTGGTGGTCTTGCTGACCGAAGCGGGGATAACCAACTACTCCATCCACCTCGACCGCGAGACGATGACGCTGTTCGGCTATCTCGAACGGCGGGACGGTCACACGATGGCCGATCTGCCGAACCATCCGGTGATGCAGAAGTGGTGGGCGCATATGGGCGACATCATGGCGACCAATCCCGACGGCTCACCCGTGGCGGTTGATCTGGTCGAAACGTTCTATCTGGCCTGAATTTTCGCAGGAAATTCGTTGGCCACAGCGCACCGCCGCAACGATTTTCCTCCGAAAAATCAGCGGCCCTGACGCGCCGACCACCGAGACCCCACCTCGGCCCGCCAGTCTGCGACATACCCGGTCCAGTCCGCCCCGGTTTCGGGCAGCACCGGTGCCACCTCGGCGCGCGGCACCAGCACCGGCCCGGCCAGCAGCGCCGCCCCCAGCCCTGTGCCCGCGCTTGACCCCGCCGCGATCACCGGGCGGCCAGTCGCGGTGGCCAGCATCCGCGCGAAGGCCGCGTTGCCGCCGAACGGGCCTTCCACGATCGACGGCCCTTCGGCCCCGATCAGCGCCAGACATTCCGCCCCCATCAACGCCGCATAAAACGACGCCGCCGCCACCCGCGCACCATCGGTTTCGGGCCGCCCCAACCAGCCGAAAGCCAGCCCCGGAAACGGCCCGGTTTCGGGATGCAGCGAGGGCAGGGCCATCACGCGGCCCGCCAGCACCGCCGCCTCCTCCGCTGCCGTCGGCGTGACGATATGGCCCTCGGTGACCTCGTCGAACTCCCGTCCGGCCATGTAGCGCGCTGTTGGCGTCGGCTGACCGCGCGCGTTCACGTTCACCAGCACATCGCGCGCTTTGTCCAGCGTCAGCTTCGCGCCGTTCAGTGCCATCACGATCATCCAGGTTCCGGTGGACAGCACCGCCCGCGGCCCAGGATCGCCCAGCCAGGGCACCAGCGAGGCGTTGGAATCATGGATGCCGCTGATCACCGGCGTGTCTGGCGGCAGCCCGGTCACCCGCGCCACCTCTGGCAGGATGTGCCCCAGCACCGCCGAGGCCGGGCGCACCATTGGAAACAGCCCGCGCCAGCCAAGCGCCGCGACCATGCTGGAGAAATCGCCCCGCCAAGGGTCCCACAGGTCGGTGTGACAGCCCAGCGAGGTCGGCTCGGACACCGCCACCCCAGTCAACCGCATCGCCCAATATTGCGGATACATCAGGATGTGCCGAGTGCGCGCGAACGCCTCGGGGAAGCTTCGCGCCTGCCAGAAGATCTGCGCGCCCAGGTTCAGCCCCATCGGCAGGCGCGGCGCGCCGGTTTCGGCAAAGGGCGGGCGGACCGCGTCATACTCTGCCGCCAGACGGTCCGGCCCGGTGAATTCATAATCCAGGATCGGCAGCGCCAGCCCGCCCGAGGCGTCCACCAGCACCCCCGACGCGCCATGGGTGGTGATCGAGACCCCGTCGATCCGGTGCGCGGCGGCCAGTTGGCTGAGGCCGTCGAGCAGAAAGTCCCACAGCCCCTCGGCATCGAAATGCGGATAGGGGCCGTCCGTCAGCACAGTGTTGGGCCGCTTCAGCGCCATGACTTCGGCGCCGGTTCCAAGGTCGATCAACAGCACCTTGGCATTGGTCTTGCCGATGTCCAGAACCGCGATGTGCTGCATGACTTTCCTCCTGCCCGAATGAGGGGAAGACTAAAGGAGCGGCGCAAAAATTCCAAGAAAAACCGCAGCTTGGAGCGAATAATCGCGGCGGCCAAACCGGTCTAGGCCGGCCCTGCGCCGTCCATCAGCCGGTTCAGGCAGGCGTCGAACCCGGGGGCCTGCGGGATGGGCCGATCCCGGTCGATCGGACCCAGAAACCCCAGCGTGGCATAGCCATGCACCATCGACCAGACCGCGATTTCCAGCGTCGTGTCGGGGGTGCCGGTGGCCGAGAACGGCAGGCAGGCCTCGCGCAGAAGTTCATAGGCCCAGGCCGAATGGGCCAGCACTTCCGGCGCGGCGCGGTTCACCTCGGCCGAGATGAACATCAGATGAAACAGACCCGCGTGCCGGTCGGCAAAGTCAAGGTAACCCTGGCAGGTCGCCAGCAGCCGCGCGCGCGGCGCGTCGGGCGCGGCGGCGATCTGCACCTCCATCGCCTGA
Organism: Rhodobacterales bacterium; assembly: GCA_031368035.1. Lineage (GTDB taxonomy): Bacteria > Pseudomonadota > Alphaproteobacteria > Rhodobacterales > Rhodobacteraceae > Stagnihabitans. The sequence goes on from JANLQT010000199.1 coordinate 3,857, forward strand.
TGGAACAGGGCAAAGGCCTGGCCCGCCATCGCGGTCAACAGCCCCGGCAGGCCCGCGAAATGATGCGCCGGCGCGGCGTGGCTGACGCCCGCCCGCGCCGCGCATTTGCGCAAGGTCAGCGCCTGAATGCCGCCCTCTTCCAGCAGCGCCAGCCCCGAGGCGATCAGCGTGTCCCGCAAAGAGATGTCATCGGCCATGCGGCTTATTTCAATGCGGACTTGACACTGTCAAGGCGAATCGGGCATGAAAGGCCACCTTTACACTGTCAAGGAGACTACCATGATGATCTCTCGTTGGGGAGCGTGGGCCTTTGCCCTGTCGTGCGCGGCTATTGCGTTGCTGTCCCTGCGCAGCTTGGCTGCGCCTCTGGAAATGGTGATGCCGGACATGGCGCATTACCTGCAGGACGCGCCTTGGGCGCTGTGGGGCCATATCCTGGGCGGTCCGCTGGTTCTGGCGCTGGCACCGGTGCAAGTCAGCCAGCGCCTGCGCGCCCGCTGGCCGCGCGCGCACCGGATCTCGGGCCGGGTCTACGCGTTTGGCGTTCTGATCGCCGGCCTTTCGGCGCTGGCGCTGGTGCCGACCTCGATCGCGAGCCAGTTCGCCCGCGCCGGTTTCACCGCTTTGGCTGTGTGCTGGATCGTCTTCACCGCGCGCGGCATCTGGCTGGCCCGCGCCGGGGACTACGCCGCACACCGCCGCTGGATGCTGCGCTCGCTGGTGCTGACCTTTGGTGCGGTGATGCTGCGGATCATGATGGCGCCGCTGATGGCCTCGGGCTGGACCGTGGCGCAGACCTACGACATCACCGCTTGGGGATCTTGGGTGCCCAGCCTGATCCTGCTGGAGATGTGGCTGCGCCGACGCCCGGCCGCCATGCTGGCCTGACCGGAAAAGCAAAGGGCCCCCAAACGGGGGCCCTTTGGCTTTCGACTGGAGCGGGCGAAGGGATTCGAACCCTCGACCCTAACCTTGGCAAGGTTATGCTCTACCCCTGA
>JANLQT010000161.1:0-12163 GCA_031368035.1 Rhodobacterales bacterium
CGTTATACCAGTTCCACGCCTCGGGGTTGATCGGCTCACCCACCGTGCCCAGCAGCTTCAGGCTGGACAGATCGTGCTTGTCCACCCATTCCGGCCCCAGCGCCATCAGGCTGCGGATCGCGGTTGGCGCGGTGTAGAACTGGCTGACCTTGTGCTTGGCGATCACTTCCCAGAACCGGCCCGCATCGGGGAAGGTCGGAACGCCTTCGAACATCACCGTCGTCGCGCCATTGGCCAGCGGGCCGTAGACGATATAGCTGTGCCCCGTGACCCAACCCACATCCGCCGTGCACCAGAAGATGTCGCCGTCATGGTAGTCGAAGGTCAACTGATGCGTCATCGCGGCGAAAACCAGATAGCCGCCCGTCGTGTGCACCACGCCCTTCGGCTTGCCGGTCGAGCCTGACGTATAAAGGATGAACAGCGGGTCTTCCGCGCCCATCTCGGTATAGGGGCAATAGGGCTTGGCGGCGGCCATTTCCGCCTTCAGGTCAAAATCGCGCCCTTCGGTCCAATGGGTCTGATCGCCCACATGCTTGACGACAAGGCATTTCACCTCGTCCTTGCAATGCAGCAGCGCCTGATCGGCGTTGGCCTTCAGCGCCGTCTTCTTGCCGGCGCGGGGGCTGAAATCGGCGGTAATCACGACCTTGGCTTCGCAATCGTTGATCCGGTTGGCCAGCGCATCGGGAGAGAAGCCGCCGAACACCACCGAATGAATGGCCCCGATCCGCGCGCAGGCCAGCATCGCGTAGGCGGCCTCGGGGATCATCGGCATGTACAGAACCACGCGGTCGCCCTTGGTCACGCCATGCGCCTTCAGCACATTTGCCAGGCGCGAGGTCTGTTCCAGAAGCTCGCGGTAGGTGATGTGCTTGGCGGGAGTCTTGGGATCATCCGGTTCCCAGATGATCGCGGTCTGGTCGGCGCGGGTCAGCATGTGGCGGTCGATGCAGTTGGCCGACAGGTTCAGCGTGCCATCCTCGAACCATTTGATCGACACTTCGCCGCGCTGGAACGAGGTGTTCTTGACCTTGGTGAACGGCTTGATCCAGTCGATGCGCTGGCCTTCCTTGGCCCAGAACGCATCCGGATCGGCCAGGGACGCGGCATAGGACTTGGCATAGCCATCGGCATCCATATGGGCCTTGTCGGCAAAGTCCCGCGACGGCGGATATTTATGGATTTCGGACATGACGCTCTCCCCTGCATCTTGTTTGGCGGCCTTGCCAGCACCGAACCCTCTCCTCAGGGTCCGCTTCGGCAGATGATAGTGTCAGGCGTGAACTGGTGAAGACAAAAAATTGTATACATAGGTATGCCGCAGACCAAATACGGTTTTGCCGGCCAAAAGCCATGCGGCAAACTGTCCGATGCTGCGGCGCAGCGTCGCAAGCCGCGCAGGGGTTTCAAGTCTCGCCGAGTGCGTCAAGCGCGGTGATATCGGGCAGGTAATGCGCCAAATCGTCCCCCAATCCCACGCCAGTCAAAACCTTGCGCTGAGCCATATCAGTCCCCAGCACATAAAGCGTCTCGCCCTTGCGTTTCAGCTTTTCGGCGAACAGCACCAAAGCATGGGCACCCGAGCTGTCGATATAGGCCACGTCCTTGAAATCCAGTACGAATTGGCGCGGATGCGCGGCGATCTGGTCCAGCACGCTGCCAATCTGGGCTGCCGCGCCAAAGAAGAACGGCCCGTGCAGATGCACCAGAACCCGACCCTTGTGGCGATCCTCGACTTCGGGTTCCGCTTCGGGTTTGGCCCCCGCCGCCTCGGACATGCGGTGGATGAACACCACGCCGCCAAGCGCGAATCCCACGAAAATCCCGGTGGTCAGATCGCGGAACACCACCAGAAGGAAGGTCACGATCAGCACGACCGCATCGGCGCGGCTGACCCGCAGAAGGGTCCAGATCGCCTCTTTTTCCGCCATGTTCCAGGCGACGATGGCCAGAACCCCCGCCAGCGCCGCCAAGGGAATCGCCGAGGCAAGCGGCGCTGCCACCAGCATGAACACCAGCACGAAGACCGAATGCAGGATACCCGACACCGGACCCCTTGATCCCGCGCGCACATTGGTCGCGGTGCGGGCAATCGTGCCGGTCACGCAAATGCCGCCGAACAGGGCCGAGCCGATATTGGCCAGCCCCTGCCCGATCAACTCGGCGTTGGAGCGGTGACGCGCCCCGCTCATCCCGTCGGCGACGACCGCCGACAGCAGCGATTCAATCGCCCCCAGCAAGGCAAACTGCATGCCCCAGGGCAGCGCGGCCAGAAGGGCATCCTTGCCCATCGGCGGCAGGCTGGGTGAGGGGGGCAGCCGGGGCAGTTCCCCGAACTTGGACCCGATGGTTTCCGCCGGCATATGCAGCAACAGCGCGGCAAGGCTGGCGACCACGACCGCGATCAACAGGTTGGGCCAACCCGGCCGCAGCTTCTTGATCCCGACGATCATGGCCACGGTTGCGACCGACAGCGCCAGCGCCGCCCAGTTCAGCGTGCCAAGCGCGCCCCACAGGGTTTCGTATTTCGGCAGAATCTCGGACGGTTCCGCCCCGGACAGGCTCAGGCCCAGCAAATCCTTGATCTGGCTGGAAAAGATGATCAGCGCAATGCCGGCAGTAAACCCCAAAGTCACCGGATAGGGAATATACCGCACATAAGTCCCCAGCCGCATCCACCCCGCAACCGCCAGCACCACGCCCGAAATCATCGTCGCCAGCAGCAGCCCCGGCACGCCGATCTGCACCACGCAGGCCGCCACCAGCACGATGAACGCCCCGGCAGGCCCCCCGATCTGATAGCGCGACCCGCCGAGGGCCGAGACCAGAAATCCCCCGATGATCGCGGTGAACAGCCCCCGTTCCGGCCCGACGCCGCTGGCAATGGCAATGGCCATCGACAGCGGCAGCGCCACGATGGCGACGGTCAGCCCGGCCATGACATCGGCGCGCAGATCGGCCAGCCCATAGCCCTCGCGCAGCACCGTGATGATCTTGGGCAGGTATTCCGGGGGTTTCAGGGGTGGGGCGGCTGTTGTGTCCGACATGATCTGCCCTAGACTGCTGGGCGCAACCAAACGCCCGGGACTGGCCTAAGTCAATGACACCAAAGTCACAGAAACCCGAAGATATCCCCCCGCGCAGGCAAGCCTGCGCCCTGCTGCTGTCGGCCCGCCATGGCGCGCTGTCGTATCTGGACCCCGGTGGCGCGCCCGGCATCAGCCGGATCGCGCTGGGGCTGGACGAGGCGGGCGCGCCCGTGACCCTGATCTCGGATCTCACGCAGCACGCGCCCGCCCTGCGCGCGCATCCCCTATGCGCCCTGATGGTGGGAGAGGTCGGCGCCAAGGGCGACCCCTTGACCCATCCCCGCCTGATGATCCGCGCCCGGGCCAGTTTCATCACGCCGGACGACCCGGCCCATCCGGCCCTGCGCGCCAAATGGCTGAAGGATCACCCGAAATCCACGCTCTACGTCGATTTCGCCGATTTCAACTTCGTGCGCTTCGACTTGGAGTCAGCCCTGCTGAACGCCGGCTTCGGCCGCGCCCATCCCTTGAGCGCGGCCGATCTGATGGGGTGATCAAATCGGCCCGAGACATCAGATCGGCCCGAGACATCAGATGGGATTGTCGCAGCGGATCGTCACCTGCCCCAACCCCTTCACCGCGCTCGGCCATTTCAGCGCGACCTGCCCGCCCGAGGTGCCTTGCTCGGTCAGCACATAAGGATAGACATATTGCGCCACGGCCGAGGCATTCGTCACCGGCCCTTCAAACACCAGTCCCACAACATTGCGCGCGCGGGACTGGAACGGCAGGAACGCTGCGCCATCCACCGTCCAGGTCGCGCTTTCGGTGTTCTGGGTATGCTCGACCAGCACCGGGCTCATCGAGGCCTGAACCACGTTGGTAAAGGTGTTGCCGGCGAAGTTCACATTGCGGAAAGAGGTGAAGCTCAGGTTCGCATAGGTGGTGTCGATCATCTCGACCCGGTCGATGGTGGTGGTGTTGCAGCGGAAGGCGTTGTTAGCCACCGTCAGGCCGTTCACCGAATGCCCCGTGCCCTTGGGGGCGACCACCAGCCAGCGGAACGCGGTCACCACATCATTGGCCATGAACACATTGCCGGAAATCGTCAGCCCGCCAAAGGTGAAGGTGCCGGTCAGGGTTGGGTCATTGTCATGCTCGTTCGACATCTCGATATAGCAGTTGTCGATGTAATTGCCCGTCACCAAGGACTTCGCATTGGGCTGGGTGAACACCAGCCCCGCCTTGCGCGAGCCCAGCGCACTGTCATCGCCGCCGAAAAAGTGGTTGCCGACGAACATGTGCCCGGCGCCCGCCAACACGCCGAAGGTGCCGAACCGGTTGGACCGGTTCATGCGGATCTTGGTGTCATTGGCATTGACGTTGAACACCACCGAGGTGCGGTTCTGGCTCAGCACCGCACTGTCGTTCGAGATGAAGTCGCACAAAGTGATGTTCAGGTTCTGGCACCCGCTGCCAATCGAGGTGATGCCGCGATCAAGCGGTTTGTTCAGCACCGAATCGGCCAACTGGAAACTGTCCCCGCCGGTGGGCAACATAATGCAACTGCAAAAACCGCCCGCGATCATCTCGACATCCGCGATCTCGAACTTGGACAGGGTGGTAAAGCCGGAAAAGTCCAGCATGTACTGAAACCGCTTGAACGTGTAGCTGCGCGTGCCCGATCCGCCATAAAGCGCCTGCGACAGGGTCACCGTGGTCGAGGTCTTGGCGGTCACATACACCTCGCGCCCGACACCAGTGCCGGTCACCAGCGCGCCGATCGGAATGGCCGAAGTGCTGGCCATCCCGGTCAGCTTGGCCGCGTTCGAAGTGGAATAGGTGCCCGTCGCCGTGGCCGTGACGGTGTTCCAGGCCGTTGCCGACAGCGCCACCATCTGTCCGTTGCGGATCAGCCGGCGCTGGCTGAAGCTGGTTGCGCCTGACAAGGCCGCCACATCGATGGGCGCGTCAAACTCGACACGCCGCCCCGACAGGTCCAGCTCGACATTGTCAGAGGTGTAAAAAAGCGCCTGCAACGCCCGTTTGAACCCCGCAAGCTCGGTGCCAAAGGCCGAGGTATAGGTGCTCAGATCATAATTGCGCAGGCAGATCAGCCGGGCAGCGGCGGGCATCACCAAAGTGCCCTCGAACTGCACAGGATTGTCGATGGTCAGACTGCCCGACAGGTAATAGGTGCCGGGCGAGACCAGCAGGGTCTTGCCGCCAGCCGCGGTATCGGCCGCTGCAAAGGCCGCAAGATCATCCGTGACCCCGTCGCCGACCGCGCCATAGTCGCGCACATCGACCCAGTTGAACATGACGGAAAAGAAGATGTCGCTGACATCCTCGATCACGATGTCCTCGATACGCACCACGCCGCCATTGGTGCCGGTCAGGTCCAGCCCCAGATGCCCCAAGACCGGCGCCGTGCCCCAGGGCATGTCCACACCTGTGCGGTTGGACGAGCCGATGATGGCCGAGACCGTCACCACCTGGCCATAAGTGGTCAGTTGCACCGAAGGCCCGATCTGGTCGGCCGCGGTGACATTGGCCCCGCCGGAGTTGCCCGCCCAGCCCGCAATCCGCACCGCTGGCAAGGCGCCCGACATGGCCTTGACCTTGGCGGTGACGCGCAGGTACAGCCCCGGCTCGAACGGGATCGCCTGAAAACAGCGCAGCTTCTGCGTGGCTTGGGTCTTGGTCAGTTCCAGACAGCCCTGAAAGTCCTGATCCGAGGGCACATAGGCCGCGTTGGACTGCGCGAGGTAGGACCCCTGCCCGGTCAACCCGTCCTCACGCGACCACAGGTTCAGCCCGGCCGAAAACGGCGGTGGCATCAGCACCAGACCCTCGGTAATTGCCTTGTTCATCCGAAACCTCGCTTGGCTGCCATACGGGATGGTGCTTGCACCACCGTCAGCGGCCAAAGCTAGCAACGCTTCGTTAATCGTGGCTGACCCCGGCGTTCGGTCCCCGGCTGCCGGACGCAACGCTGCAACTGGGTCAGGCCCGCTGCAACCGGGTCATGTCATAGCTTTGCCCGGGTTTCAGCCGGTCCTCGGCCAGAGCGCCATCAACCCAGCGCGTCACGATGGCCAGACCCGTGCCACTGACGCTGAACCGCCCGTCGCGCAAAACGATCATGCAGCCTTCATCCAGCCCGATGCCGATCAGCGAGGGGTTCTGTGCGATGACCTTCTGCAACCGGTATTCGCGGTGCCGCGCCCGGACGTGCTGATCCAGCACCGCCTCGGGCCAGAACCCCAGACCTGCGCGGGTATAGACCTCGCCGTCCTTCCCGCCCGAGATCATCAGGCGGGTCAGCACCGCCGCCCCGGCGCTGCCGCCAGCCATCACCGTGCCCGCCTGATAGGCCGCCAGCAGCGCCTTTTGCACCCCCGGCACGCCGGTCAGCGCCTGAACCTGCGCCTTCTGCAAGCCGCCCGCGAACCAGACCATGCCGGCCGCTGCGATCTGCGCCCGGGCCGCCGCCGGATCCGACAGGTCCAGAACGTCGATCCTGCCAAAGCCCCAGGACCGCATGTAAGAGGCTTCCTCGGCCGCGACCTGACCCGGATCACCGGAATAGGGCGACAGCAACACCCGCCGCTGCGGCGCCAGCGCCACCAGCTTTTGCGCGGCGCCACCGCTGACCGGCCCGCCGCCATGCGCCACCAGCGTCGGCGCCCGTCCGGCGCCCAAGGTCGGCACCCCGCAGGCCCACAGGCCCAAAGCACCCAGAATCAAGGTTCGACGGTCCACGGCACGGCCCTCCAGGGACCGAAGCATCCCAGAAGCCAGCCTAGCGGCTCGTGCGATCCGATCAATCCCCGCAGGTCATTCCCCGCAGGTCATTCCCCGCAGATCAATCCCAGCAGGCGCCGGGGTCGCAGCACCCGCGCGTCTCGGTCAGGCACCGAGGTCGGTGCCGGGAAGAACCTCTACCCCGTTGATGCGCCAGCCATCGGGCGTTTGCACCATCTGATAGTCCAGCAGCCAGCCCTTGCCATTCGCATCGATGATATGGACGCGCTGCCACAGCAAGCCTGCGATGCTGCGCCGTTCCAGCATCTGAGGATCACTTGGCGTCCAGACCATCGGATAGCCGGTGGTGACCATCGCCGCGAAGTTTTCCGGCGTGCCGAACAGGCCATGGATCATCGGCGAGGCATAGGTGAAGGCCTTGGCCGCATCGCGGGCCGTGAAGGCGTCAAGCTGGCTTTCGATGGTGGCGGCAATCTCGTCCTGCTGCGCCGGGGCATGGGTGGGGGCCAGCGCAATGGGCAGCATCAGGGCGAATGACAATAAGACAGGTCTGCCGAGCATATCGGCCTCCTTCAAGCAAGAATAACGTCCCCGGTTGAAGGCTAGACCCTTGGCGCGCCTCGTCAAGCCTTATGCGATCAGCCCGCCCGCCAGCGCCTTGTCGATCAGCGCCACAGTCTCGGGCACGCCGTAAAGCGCGATGAACCCGCCAAAGCGCGGCCCGTCCGAGGCGCCCAGCAGCACCTCATACAGTGCCTTGAACCAGTCGCGCAGAGGGTCAAAGGCATGTTCCTTGCCGACCGCATAACAGGCGTTCTGCAAGGTCTCCTCGTCTGCCGCGCCGTCCCAGGCCGCCAGTCGCCCGCGCAGATCCAGGATCGCTGCGCGTTCCTTGTCACTGGGCAGCCGGTAGCGCCGCGTCGGGGCGATCTTGTCGTTGAAATAGCGCAGCGCATAGCCCGCTGCCGCATCCAGATCGGGGTTGGTCTCGGGCGAGGCGTCCGGCGCGTATTTCTTGATGAAGCCCCACAGCCCCGCCGCATCCTTGGCCCCCGCGACCGAGGCGAGGTTCAGCAGCATGGCGAAGCTGACCACCATATGCGAGGCCGGCGGCTGGCCATGGTGGATGTGCCAGACCGGGTTGTTCACCTGGGCGGCCATGTCCTGCGTCGGGTACGCCTTCAGCTGCTGGTGATATTCGTCCACCGCCCTGGGGATCACGTCCCACCACATCCGTTTGGCGGTCTTGGGCTTTTGGTACATGAAATAGGACAGCGATTCCGTCGAGGCATAGGTCAGCCATTCGTCGATGGTCAGCCCGTTGCCCTTCGACTTGGAAATCTTCTGCCCGCCCTCATCCAGAAACAGCTCATAGCCGAAATGGTTGGGCTTGCGGCCCCCCAAAGCCTCGCAGATGCCGTCATAGATCGCGGTGTTGGTGGAATGGTCCTTGCCATACATCTCGAAATCGACGCCCAGCGCCGCCCAGCGCGCGCCGAAGTCGGGCTTCCATTGCAGCTTCACATGGCCGCCGGTAACGGGCAGGGTCCATTCTTTCCCGGTCTCGTCGTCGAAGGTGATGGTATGGTTGACGGCATCGACATGCTTCATGGGCACATACATCACCCGCCCGGATTCAGGATGGATCGGCAGGAAGCAGGAATAGGTCTGCTGGCGTTCCTCACGCAAGCTGGCGAGCATGATCTTCATGATCGCGTCATAGCGTTCGCAGCACAGCCGCAGCGTGTCGTCGAACTGGCCCGACTTGTAGAATTCGGTTCCCGAGATGAACTCGTATTGAAACCCGAACGTGTCCAGAAACCGCCGCAGCATGGCGTTGTTGTGCGCGCCGAAGCTGTCGTAAAGGCCGTAGGGATCGGGGACCGAGGTCAGGGGCTCCTGCATATGCTGGCGCAGCATGTCCTGGTTGGGGACATTCTCGGGCACCTTGCGCATGCCGTCCACATCGTCGGAAAAGCAGATCAGCCGCGTGGGAATGTCCGAGATCACCTCGAACGCCCGGCGGATCATCGTCGTGCGCGCAACCTCGCCAAAGGTGCCGATATGCGGCAGACCCGACGGGCCATAGCCGGTTTCGAACAGCACATGATCCTTGCCCGGGGTCTGGGTCTCGTGACGTTTCAGCAGGGCGCGCGCCTCTTCAAAGGGCCAGGCCTTCGATGTCATCGCCGCATCACGAAGCGCGCTCATGCTTCTTCCCCTCAAATGGCGAAACATCGCCCGGATTCCTGCCCTGTCACGCAGGGTCAGGGTCGTCTATTGCCGCCCCGACCGCGCGTCAATATTCTACGCTCCGAACACAGGAAGGTTGCCCATGGCCGAAACACTCCCCGCCTCGCTCTCGCCCCAGGATGCGCTGGTCGCCGTCATGGTCGCCTGCTCGGCGTCCGACGAGCATGTCCGCACCGCCGAACTGGTGGCGATCCAGCGCATGGTCAACCACATGCCGGTCTTTGCCGACTATGACGCCGACCGCACGCGGCGCGTCAGCCAGATCGTCTATGACCTGTTCGAGGAAGAGGACGGGCTTGCCGCCTTGTTCGGTCTGATCCGCGCGGCGCTGCCCGAGCGGCTGAACGAGACCGCCTATGCGCTGGCCTGTGATGTGGTGGCCGCCGACGGCAAGATGAACGATGTCGAGCTGCGGATGCTGGAAGAAGTGCGCGAGGAACTGGCGGTGGACCGCCTGCATGCCGCCGCGATCGAATGGGGCGCACGGGTGCGGCATTTGAAGCCGTGAACCCACGCCGAAAGGTGTGCAAGCCGGGTCTTGCACGTGTGCAAGACCCAGCAAGGCCTTGATATACCTATATTTCGAAAATTTTGTCAGGATTTCATTAACCACGATTGGCGGGTCTCGCACACGGCCCGCCGCGCCAAGGCTCCCACGATTTTCCTTCGAAAAATCAGGAACCTGCCTCGGGCCTTCCGCCGGAATTTTCGAAGGAAATTCGTAGGCGGCCCCCCAGGTGCCAACGATGGCCCCCCCTTCACGCCCCGCCGTAAACCTGCGCCCAGCGGCGGATCAGCCCGCCCTGCAAGCCCCGCGCCTTGACCAGCCAGCCATGCAGACCCGGCGGCTCTTCCCGGTCCGCCATCGGCACCGCAGCGCGGCGGTCCAGATCGGCCGACAGCACCGCGAACACCAGATCGCGCCCGTTCGGCGGCTCGATGAAGCCGGCTAGGCCGCTGACGAAATTCAGCGTGCCGCTTTTGACCCGCACGGTCGCAGCGCCCCCGGCCAGCGCAGTGCCGTCCTCGTCCTTCATCTCACCGCCTTTCATCAGACCCCGCAACGCCGCGCCGGTCCGGGTCGCGTCTCCGGCGCGCAGCGCCTGCGCAAGGCCCAGCGGCGTGACCCGCGCCGCGGCGCCAAGGCCCGAATGGTCCACGAACTGCGCCTGAAGCCCCAGCCGCGCCTGCGCCCAGACCTGCATGGCCGCGGCAGAGCCCGCGCGGTCGGCTTGCCCCGACGCCAGAAGCCCCAATGTTTCGGCGGTGATGTTGGTCGAATATTTCAGCATCCCGTGCAGGATCGCGCTCAATTCATCGCTTTGCCGCCCGGTCAACTGTGTGCCCGATGCGCGGCCCGGCTCCGGCTCCGGCTGCGGCTGCGGCGACGGCTGTGGCGGCGGCAGACTTATGCCCTGCGCGGCGCACAGCCCGGCAAACACATCCGCCGCATAGGGTGCCACATGCCGCACCGGCAGCCAGCGGCTGCCATCCGCGCCCAACGCCGGGGCGGCCACGGTCCAGGCCTCGATGCCCGCGCGGTCCTTGCGGTCAAACAGCGGATCGTCGCGGTTCACCGCCGCCATGCTCGCCACCCGCACCGGCACCACATAATGCGCGCCCCGCGCGGTCATCGCCAACCCGCGTGCGCCTTTGGTCCATTCGAAATTCACCCGGTTGTAATTCAGCAGCAATCCCGACAAGCCGGGATTGTAGCCCGCCTGCTCGGGTTGATCGTCCGAGATGCGTTCAAAGCTGGGCAAGGCCGAGGCGTCATACAGGAACCGCCCCGTCACCCGCCGCAGCCCCTTGGCCGCCAGCGTCGCCACAAGATCGCCCAAGGCGTCAGTGTCCAGCGTCGGATCGCCGCCGCCCAGCAGGATCAGATCGCCCTTCAGCACGCCCCCCACCACCGGACCGGTCGCCAGCACCCGCGTCGCCAGCCGGTGATCCGCCCCCAACCTGTCAAGGGCATACAGCGCGGTGATGGTCTTTTGCACGCTGGCGGGCGGCAGCAGGGTGGTCTCGCCTTGCGCCTCCAGCACCTGGCCGGTGCTGGCGTCCAGAACGGCAAAGCCGGTTATGGCCCCCGACGGCGCTTTGGCCACCAGATCGGCCAGCGCGACCGGGCCCGCAGGCTTGGCCGCGGGTTTCTTGGCCTTCTTCGCCAAAGCCGGCAGCGCACCAAAGGCCAAAGCCCCCGCCAGCACGCCGCGCCGCGTTACCTTGCTGTCCAACGTTCCCGCCCTGACTGTCCTGCCGCCCTTACCCTGTCGGTTCTAAGCCAAAGCTGCGGCCTTGGTCAAAGCACCTTGACCAGCCAGGTGGTAAAGCCTTGGCGAAAGGGCTCGGTTTTTTCCACCGCAAAGCCATGGCGCTGATAGAAGGCGACATTGCCGGTAAAGGCCGGGTTGGTCAGCAGCCGCAGCTTTGGCAACCCCGCCTTTGCCGCCAGCACCTCGGCGCGCCCAAGCAGCCGCGCCCCGATGCCCCGACCTTGCACATCCGGCCGCACGCACAGGTTTTCGACCCACAGATGGTCGGGCGCCAGATGCACCTCGACCAAGCCCAGCAGACCTTCATGTTCCAGCAATTCCACCCGGTGCAGCCGCACCGCTTCGGCGGGGTCGGCCAGCATCGGCAAAGGCTCTCGCCCGATCAGCGGCACCCATTTGGCGTAAGCCGCCCGGGTCAGCGCGCGGATCGCCTCCACATCCTGCGGCCCTGCCTGCCGGAAGATCACTGCCGCCATTCTCCTCTGGCGCGGATCGCGGTTGAAGAGGCATCGCTCATCGGCAGCATCACAAACCCCCAGGCCGGCGGCTTGGCCAGCGCGATCCACTCTGGCCGATCCATCCGCGCGGCGGAATAGGCCTTTGCCGCCGGCGAGGTCAGCGCCGGCAGGCTTTGCCCGGGCCGCGCCATCACCGCCACCGGCACCGTGTCCAGAATATGCCGCCAGCGCTGCCAGCGATGAAACTGCGCCAGGTTATCCGCCCCCATGATCCACACGAACCGCACGCCGAAATAACGCGCGCGCAAGGCGTCCAGCGTGTCCGCCGTGGCCCGCGTGCCCAGACGCGCCTCAAGATCGGTGAGGACGATGCGCG
>JANLQT010000164.1:0-1810 GCA_031368035.1 Rhodobacterales bacterium
ATCACCGACCGTTTCGCGGATTCGACGCGGATGTATCAAGGGATCAGCCGTGGCGATCTCGGCGGGTTGGTGGACCAGTTGCACGAATTGATAATTGGAATGGAGCCAGATCTTACTTTTCTTATCGACATGGACCCGCGACAGGCGCTTAAGCGGAGTTTGAAGCGATTGGCAGCAGGCCAGGCCGCCTTGGCAGCAAGCAACGCCGCCCGGGCAGCCGCCGAACAGACACCTAAGGGAGCAGCAGGCGCCGCAGTCGAAGCAGCAGCCGCAGCAGCACGAGCTAGTTCGATCAATGTTGCCGTTGAGATGATCGAAAACAACAGAATGCCAGAGGATCGGTTTGAGACTTTTGGCCCCCTGTTTCAGGAAAAGCTCCGCACAGGGTTTCTAGACCTCGCCGCGAAGAACCCCGCCCGCTTTCGCGTGATCTCCGGCACCGGCTCCGAGGCCGAGGTTGCCGCCCGCGTCCGCGCGGCGCTGCCCGGACTTGATTGATCCGACATGGCCCGCGCCCCGATCGACGACACCCTGCCCGAACCCGACCGCCTTGAAGGCGCCCCCCACCCGCGCGAAACCCCGCACCTGTTTGGCCATTCCCAGGCGCAAACCGACTTCCTTGATGCCTTCAACTCGCACCGGCTGCACCACGCCTGGTTGCTCTGCGGCCCGCGCGGCATTGGCAAGGCCACCCTCGCCTGGAAACTCGCCCGCTTCCTGCTGGCCACCCCCGAAGACGATGGCGGCTTTTTCGCGCCCGAAAAGCCCACGACCCTCGACATCCCCGAACACCACCCCACCGCCCATCATTTGCGCGCCCTCGCCGACCCCCGCTTCCGCCTGATCCGCCGCACCGCCAACGACAAGGGCGACCGCCTGCGGTCCGTCATCAGCGTCGAGGATATCCGGCGGCTGAAAGAGGAACTCAGTCTCTCCGCCCCCGATGGCGGCCGCCGCGCCGTCATCATCGACTCGGCCGACGAGATGAACCCCCAAGCCGCCAACGCCCTGCTGAAACTGCTGGAGGAACCCCCCGCCAAGGTGACGATGCTGCTGATCGCCCACCAACCCGCCAAACTTCTGCCCACCATCCGCTCCCGCTGCCGCACCCTTGCGCTGTGGCCGCTGTCCCCGCCGGACCTGTCGGACGCCTTGACCCAAGCCGGCGCGGAACTGGACCCCGCCGATGCCCAAGCCCTCGCCGAACTGGCGGGCGGCTCCGTCGGCGCCGCCTTCCGCCTGATCGGTCAGGACGCGCTGCCGAAATACCGCGCCCTTGTCACCACGCTCGCAAGCCACCCCCGCGTCTCGCGCCCCCGCCTGATCGCCTTCGCCGACAGCGCGGGGGCCCGCGAAGGCCCCGAAGCGTTCGAGACCGCCGTGACCTTGATCGACCTCCTCCTGTCCCGCGCCGCCCGCACCGGCAGCCTCGGCGCGCCGCCACCCGAGGCCGCGCGCGGCGAATCCGCGCTACTGACCCGCCTGTCACCCGATGCTTATGCAGCCCGCCAATGGGCCGCCCTCGCCCAAACCCTTGGGCTCCGCGCGCGGCAAGGCAAGGCGGTCAACCTTGACCCTGCCGGGCTAATCCTCGATATGCTGCTGAAGCTTGACGAGACCGCGTCGAGCCTCCTCCAGAGGGTCTGATGTCCGATATTCCGCCCGAACTGCCCCCGGAGTTGGTCGACAGCCACTGCCACCTCGACTTCCCCGACTTCGCCCCGGAACTGCTCGCAGATCGCCGGCGCGCAGGTCCAGTGCACTGGCGTGCGCATCCTTGTCGGAGCTTGCTACCGGGCTGCTGTCGCTC
>JANLQT010000165.1:0-9955 GCA_031368035.1 Rhodobacterales bacterium
TCGGTCGTCCCGAACCGTTCCGCCAAGGCTGACGCAGGCTCCGCGCTGGCCTGGATCGCCGCCCGAACCTTCGGCGTCGTCGTCGCCTGCTTGTGAAGATGGATCAACATGCCCGAACCCCGCTTCGAATGTCCCTCAGGACCGATCTTGCCATGAAAAACGCAGAGCGCCGAGGGTCTATGTGATCATCCGGGATGGAACAGGTATGGAACCAATTGAAGGCGACTTACTCTAAAGACAACAATGCTGCCGCCAGCATCGGCCCGTTCATCCGGCTGTTCGACGCCGATTTCACCCTGGATACCGTGCGCGGGCTGGAACTTTCGCTGAGCGTCACCGGCGCAGACGGCTTTTCGCTGCAAGGCGCGTCGTCGATGCGCCAGATCAGCCGCGACCCCGCCGATCTGGTGGCGCAAACGCGGGGGCGACATCACCAATATCCCGACGGCTTTGTGCTGTTTTGCGGTACGATGTTCTCGCCGGTGCAAGACCGCAACGGGCCGGGGCAGGGCTTTACCCACCATCTGGGCGATGTGGTGACGATCTCGGCCCGCGAGTTGGGCGCGCTGACTAACACCGTCCGACTGTCGACCGAAGCGCCGGAATGGCGGTTCGGCACCGGGGCGCTGATGCGAAATCTGGCCGCGCGGGGATTGCTGTAGCCCGCAAAACCGCTTGGAAATCAGGGGCAAGCGCCCAGCCGGATTGCGTGGCGGGCGCGTGCGTTTTAAAGCCCGTTGGCCTTGGCGATATAGTCCGACAGATGCGGCACATAATCTTCTGCGCCACTGCCACCCGTCGCCATCGCCAAAGCGAAGGAATTCTTCACCGCGCTGGCCATGGGCGTGGCTACCGTCGCAGCATTCGCCATCGATTCCACATAGCGCATGTCTTTGTAGGCATTGGCCAAAGTGAACTTGTGCGCCTCGCGGTTGCCTTCCAGCGCATAGCCCATGAAGGTTTGGTAAAAGCCGCAGTCCATCCGCCCGCCGCGAATGACCTTGTCAAATTCGGCCACCGGAATGCCGACCTTGCGCGACAGCGCCAGCGCCTCGGAATACAGGGCGGCATAGCCCAACGACAGGAAGTTGTTCAGAAGTTTCATCTTGTGACCATCGCCAACCGCGCCGATATGCACAATTTTCGCGGCCCAGGTGGCGATGATCGGTTGCACCCTGGCAAAGCTGGCATCACTGGCGCCGACCATGCAATCAAGCGTTCCAGCCCAAGCTTCTTTCGGGGTGCGCGACAGCGGGGCATCGACAAAATCAACGCCGATCTCGGCCAGTTCCGCCGCCAGACGCAGACTGACGGTCGGGTCCGAGGTCGAACAATCCACCACCACCGCGCCCTTGGCCAGACCGGGCTTCAGCGCCGCCACCGCAGCCGCAACCTCGGGTGATCCGGTCAGGCACAGAAAGATCACGTCGCAACCGCGCGCAAGGTCTTCCAGAGACGCAGCTTCCACGGCACCACGAGCGACCAGATCATCCACCGCCGTGCGCTTGCGATGCGCCACCACGGTCAGCGGATAGCCCTTTTCAACGATGTTCTTGGCCATGCCTTGCCCCATCAGGCCAAGACCAACAAAGCCAACCTTTTCATGCGTTTGCGTCATAATCATTCTCCGGGTGTGTCAGGATAGGTTAAAGCGGCGGCGCAGATCGGCGATCTGTTCGGGCGTCAACAGGCGCAGTGCTTGATTTTGCAGCATCAGAAACAGCTTGGCAGTTTCTTCCAGTTCTTCGGTGGCATATTGCGCATTGACAAGGCTGGTTCCGGCCACCACCGGGCCGTGATTTGCCAACAGTACCGCATGGTGAGTGCTGGCCAAAGCTCGCACCGCGTGTGCAAGATCGGGATCGCCGGGGGCGAAATACGGCACCAGCGGCAGCCGCCCGATGCGCATGACGTAATAGGCGGTCAGCGCAGGCAGCACGTCGTTCGGGTCCACATCGCGCAAAATGCTGACGGCAGTGGCATGGCTGGAGTGCAGATGCACCACCGCTGCCGCGTCCGCCCGTTCACCATACATCGACAGATGCAGAAACGCCTCTTTCGTCGGGGCATCGCCCGAAAGCAGCCGTCCGGTGGCATCCAGCCGCGACAGTCGCGCCGGATCAAGCGCGCCCAGAGACGCATTGGTTGGCGTCATCAGCCAGCCGCCACCTTCCAGCCGCACCGAGATATTGCCGCTGGACCCCGCTGTCAGCCCGCGATCAAACAGAGATGCGCCCACCCGACAAATTTCATCGCGGATGCGGTTTTCCTCAGTCATCGGCAGGCTCCATCTCCAACAAGGTCCAGGCTTTCAGAAAGAAATCATCAGATCCGAAGTTGCCAGATTTCAGGGCCAATACCAGATCTGGCCCGGAAATACTGCGCGTCCACGGCACGCCGGGGGCGATTTCAGGACCAATCTCCAGCGTGGTGACGCCAAGCGCCGCCACCACCGCGCCCGAGGTTTCGCCGCCCGCAATCAGATAGCGGCTGAACCCGGCAGCTTGCAGAAGGCGCGCCACCGCGGCAAGTGTGGCCTCGACAAGCGCCCCCGAAACGTGCTGGCCCAACCGCGCGTGAATTGTTTGCAAAGCCGCAGGATCGGCGCTGGAATAGATCACGGGAACGTTGTCTTGCGGCTGGGATATCGCCCAATCGGCCAGACTGGCGGCGGTTTGTTGGCCGGAAAGCAGCGCATCCACATCCAAAGCCTGCATCGGCAGGCCCGCCGCCTGTGCCGCCGCAATCTGCCCGCGCGTCGCCACCGAACATGACCCCGCCAGCACCACCGCTCGCCCGGTCGGCGCTGCCATCCGCGCCCGCGCCGGATGCGGCGTAACCCTGCCCGCCCGCACAAAATTCGCAGCCAGCCCCAACGCGATGCCCGATCCACCGGTGACCAGCGGCATATCAGAGCAGGCCGCGCCAATGGTGCGCAGGTCAGTGTCTTGCAGCGTATCGACGATCAGAATGCGCTTGCCAGCCGCAGCCTGCGTCGCAAACGCCTGCCGCACGGCGGCCTCTCCTTTCGCGATGGTGTCAATCGTCACCAGCCCGACCGGCAGCTCGGTTTGCCGCGCCAGCACCCGCACCAGATTGGCGTCGTGCATCGGGTTCAGCGGGTGATCCTTCAAAGGGCTGTCCGACAACAGCGCGTCACCGACGAACAGATGGCCGCGATAAGTGGTGCGCCCCGCTGCCGGAAACGAAGGGCAAGCGATGGTCAGATCGCCGCCGGTCAGCGCCAGCAGCGCCTCGGTCACGGGGCCGATATTTCCGGCATCTGTGGAATCGAAGGTGGAACAGTATTTGAACAGCAGCTGCTCCGCACCGCCTGCCCGCAACAGATTGGCGGCAGCAACTGACATTTCCACCGCCTGTGTTGCCGGGACGGAACGTGACTTGAGCGCAATAACGATGGCATCGGCGTCGGGCAGGCCGTGCGGTCCCGGCAAGCCCATGATCTGCACCGTGCGCAGACCTTCGCGCACCAGCGTCAGGCACAGATCAGTTGCGCCAGTAATGTCATCTGCAATTGCACCAATCAGCATGGCCGGTCCTTTCGACGGGGAGTTCCCCCGAAAAGCAGTGTTCAGAAGGGTTTTTGCGCGGCCCGTTTAGCTATGGTGACAACATCGGATGATCCACCGCAAACTAAGGCCTTGCTTTTGGTTTCTGTCCTGCGCTAACGATATTTATGGCAACGCTATCATTCGCGCGAATGTAAGGCAACCCCGCTGCCGGGAACTCTGGCAACCTGCTGAAAAGCTGAAGGAATCGAGGATTAACATGCACAGCAAGGCCGATTTGAAGGTTTGCGTCATCGGATTGGGGTCTATGGGTTTTGGAATGGCGTCTTCGTTGTTGCGGGATGGGTATTCTGTCACCGGCTACGATCTGAATGCAGAAGCCGTTGCACAACTGGTCAATCTGGGCGGCAACCCCGCCCAAAGCCCTGGCGAGGCGGCTTCGGGTGCAAATGTCGTTTTATGCGTCGTTGTAAACGCAGCACAGACCGAGTCGGTGCTGTTTGGACCGGCTGGGGCAGCTGTCGCGATGGCACCGGGTGGGGTGATCTTGTCTTGTGCCACCATGCCACCCGATGCGGCGCGGGACTTTGCCGCGCGTGCCGCAGCCAGTGGGGTGGGCTACCTCGACGCTCCGATCAGCGGCGGTGCCGTGCGGGCGGCAGCGGGCGAGTTAACGATTATGGCCTCGGGTGCCGCCGCCGTTTTCGCGCTAGTCCGCCCCGTGTTGGAAAGCATCGCGGCCAAGGTCTACGAGTTGGGTGAGGACGCGGGCACTGGGGCTGCGTTCAAGATCGTGAACCAATTGCTGGCAGGGGTGCATATCGCCGCAGCTTGCGAAGCGATTACTTTTGCCAAAGCAATGAATCTTGATATTACAAAGGTTTATGACGTTATCACCGCCTCGGCCGGCAATTCGTGGATGTTCGAAAACCGGGTGCCGCATATTCTGGAAGGCGACTATTCGCCCCGCAGCGCGGTGGATATTTTCACCAAGGATCTGGGCATCGTGTCCGACATTGGCCGTGAGATGAAGTTTCCGACGCCGATCGCGTCAATGGCACTGCAGATGTTCGTGATGACGGCCGCCGCCGGAATGGGCCGCGACGATGACGCCTCGGTCGCGCGGATGATTGCGGGTCTGGCAGGGATTGCCCTGCCGGGAATGGAGGGCTGATCATGCCGCGTTTTGCCGCAAACCTGTCTATGATGTTTCAGGAACACGCCTTTATGGACCGTTTTGCAGCGGCTGCCGCAACCGGATTTGACGCGGTGGAGTACCTGTTCCCCTATGACGTCGATATGTCGCAAATTGCCCTGTCTTTGCAGAAAAATGAACTGACCCAAGCACTGTTCAACCTGCCGCCGGGGGCTTGGCAGGCCGGAGAGCGGGGGTTGGCAGCGCTGCCGGGCAGACAGGCAGAGTTTCGCCAATCCGTCACTACCGCGCTGCGCTATGCAGAAGCCACTGGGGTGGGGCGGCTTCATATGATGAGCGGCATTGCCCGCCGCGACGATGCCGCCGCGTGCGCAAGCTATCGTGAATCGCTCGCCTATCTGTGCGATCATGCCGGGCAGGCGGGCCTGGATGTGCTGATCGAGCCGATCAACTACCGCGACATGCCAGGATATTTTCTGAATGATTTCAACTATGCGGCCGATCTGATCTCTGATCTCGGCTATGCCAATCTGAAACTGCAGTTTGACATCTACCACCGCCAGATCATCCATGGCGATGTACTGAATGGGTTGAAAACCCTGATGCCGATCATCGGCCATGTACAGATTGCCGCCGTTCCGCTGCGGCATGAACCGGGCACGGGCGAATTGGACGATTTCCGCATTCTGTCGGCGCTGGATGAATTGGGCTACACCGGTTTTGTCGGCTGCGAATACCGTCCTGCCGCAGGAACCGTGGACGGGCTGGGCTGGCTAAACGCGTTCCGGAAGGGGTGACACGCCCAGCAAAAGCCGGGCGCAATCTGTTCATTTCACAGCAAAATCCTGATGCAACGCGAGATCGGCAGGGCTGAAACGATCCGTCGCAAAATTGCGCTGATGCCAGTAAGGATAGATCAGCGGAATGGTGCTGACATCCGTCAGGCGCGCGATTTCCTCCGCAGTCAGCTTCAGCGAAACCGCGGCGAAATTGTCGCGGAACTGCGCTTCGGTGCGGCCACCGAACACCAGAGAACTGACGGCAGGGCGGGTCAGCAGCCAGGCCAAAGCGATCTGCGCCGCCGATACACCGCGAGAATCTCAAATGTTTACAAGCACATCAACGAGGTTCCACAGCTTTTCAACGTCTCGAATTGGCGGTTCGGTCCAGCCAGCGAATTGACGTGTACCCTCCGGTGTGGCGACTCCGCGGCGGTGCTTGCCTGACAGCAAACCAGCGGCGAGCGGGCTCCAGACCAGAACGCCAAGGCCCTGATCGACCGAAATTGGCAGCAATTCATATTCCGCCTCGCGGGCCTCCAGCGTGTAGTGAATCTGCTGGGTGACAAAGCGCGGGCGGCGATCGCGGTCGGACACGGCCAGCGATTTCATGATGTGCCAGCCCGAGTAATTCGAGCAACCGATGTAGCGCACCTTGCCCTGCTGCACCAAAGTATCGAGCGCTGCCAGCTTTTCCTCGACCGGCGTGACGCCATCCCATTCGTGCATATAGTAGATGTCGATATGGTCGGTGCGAAGGCGTTTCAGGCTGCGTTCGCATTCACGAATCAGGTGATAGCGCGACACGCCTTCGTCATTCGGGCCAGTGCCGATGCGCATCCGCGCCTTGGAAGTGATCAGCACATCGTCGCGCCGACCCTCCAGAACCTCGCCCAGAATCTCTTCGGCGAGGCCGGTGGAATACATGTTGGCGGTGTCGAACAGGTTCACACCGGCGTCGATGCAAAGATCCACCAAGCGGCGCGCCTCGGCCACGCCTTGCTGGCCCACCATGGCGAAAGGCCCGGTGCCGCCGAAGGTGAAAGTTCCCATCGTCAGAACGGAAACCTTCAGGCCAGATCGACCAAGTGTACGATATTCCATAGTTTTGTCCTTATACCCGGCACTCAGGCCGAAAGCTGACTGGCGATATAGTGCATGCCGATTTCAGGGCTGGTCAGCACCGGCAGCGGGTGCAGAACGTCCTGCACCAAGGCCAAAGCGCGCGCCATCGAGGCCTGCGCCAGCACGATGACATCCGCCTTCGGGGCGAGATCGCGCAGGCTTTGCGCCACCATCGCATCATGCCCGGCGGTGTCGCCCAAGCCGAGCTTCTGGAAAGCGCCCTCGGCAAGTTCGGCGATGACGGTGCAGGGACGCCCGGCTTTTGCAGCGCTGCGGCGAATCAGGTCACTGGTCGGGTCCAGCGTGGTGCGCAGGCTGGCGAGAACACCGATTCGCGGTCCGAGCGTGACGGCGGCCTGGGCCATGCCCTCATCAATGCGGAACAGCGGCACCGGGCAGAACGGTTTGGCAGCATCGACGGCGGGGCCAAGCGACGAGCAGGTGACGACGACCGCGCTGGCCCCGGCATCGACCGCCGATCGGACCATCTGCGCCAGCCGCCACATCGTGGTTTGCGACAGCGCGCCGTCGCGGATGGTGCCGCGCAACAGACTTTCATCCAGCATGTTGAAACCCTGCCAATGCGGCAAATGCTGTTTTGCCAGCCCGTCAAACAGCGGAATCAGCCCAGAAACGGTGTGAATCATCGCGATTTGGCGCGGATTGACCGGATTTTGCGGCGACATAGCGGATTTCCCCGAATTTGACGTCAGACAGCGAATGACAGCGCTGCCAATGCTGATCTTTTCGTCGACTCGATGCAACGGGAAACCGGGGCGTTATGCGGTCCACCGCAGCTTCCTTGCGTAGTTTCGCAAGGTTTATGCCGGTTTTGGATGCTGTCATCCGAAAAATGGTGACTGACATGACCCAAAATTGACAGAAGAAATGGCAGCGCTGTCACTACATGACGTAACTTGATCTACGCATCGCTGCGCGCCGAACTGCCAGAACCGGGTGGCCCGGCAGCAAAATTCGGGCTTGTAACGGGTCTGCTGGAATTATGAGAGGAACCTGCATGGCCGCGTCGGACAACAAGGTGTCACCATCCAACGCCTCGCCGATCTGGAGCTATCTGGCGCAGCTGCGGCAGGTGCGTGAGGTCAACGTGCTGGTCGCGATGACAATCGTGGGCGCGCTGATCAGCCTGTACACGCCGTATTTTCTGACCACCAACAACCTGATGGGAGTGTTTCGCGCCTTCTCGCTGACCGCGATCATGAGCATCGGCATGGTGATGGTGATCATCACCGGAGGCATTGATTTGTCAGTTGGGTCGGCGATGGGGCTAGCCTCGTTGGTCACGGCACTGGCCTTTGATGCGGGGTTTTCGCAGGCGGCCAGCATCAGCGCGGGCATTGCGGTGGGGATCAGCTTTGGCCTGGTGAACGGGCTTTTGATCACCGCCATCGGTCTGCCGCCGTTCATCGCCACGCTGGGGACGCTGAGCATCGGGCGCGGCCTGATGTATATGGTCACCCACGGTGTGCCGGTCACGCCCGAGACGCCGGAAAGCTTCTCCGCCTTGGGACAGGGCTATGTCGGTCCAGTGCCGGTGCCGGTGGTGATCATGCTGGTGCTGATGGTGGTGTTCGCGCTGATCATGCGGCGCACGCGGTTTGGTCGCCACGTCTATGCCACTGGCGGCAATGAACATGCGGCCCGGCTGAGCGGGGTGAAGACCAACCGCGTCAAGCTGGCGGTTTACACGCTGTCATCAACCATCGCCTCATTGGCCGGGATCATCGGGTTTTCGCGCTATCTGTCGGCGGAGCCGGCTTCGGGCTTTGGGTCTGAACTGGACGTGATTGCGGCGGCGGCGATTGGCGGGGCCAGCCTTGCGGGCGGCGTCGGCAGTGTCACCGGGGCGGTAATCGGCGCGGCTTTGGTCGGCGTGATCGCCAACGGCATCGTGCTTTTGAATATCAATACCTATGCCCAGCAGGCCATCACCGGCGGCGTCATTTTGATCGCGGTCAGCCTGGATGTCCTGCGCAACAGACTTTCCGGCGGAAACAGCTGAAGGAGCGGCGGTTTCCACCGGACGGACGAAGGTTCAACAAGATCCGTCTCGACGACCGAGCGGAAGAGGAGGAGAGAACGATGAAGACCTTTATCAAGACCGCCCGTGCGGCGATCGTTACAATGGCACTGCTGTCTGGCACGTCTGCCATGGCGCAAGACATCACCATCGCGGTGATCCCCAAAGTGGCCGTGCCGTTCTTTGACGATTGCAACACCGGCGCGCAGGCGGCCGCGGATGCGGCGGGCGTGGGCTATCAGTGGGTCGTGCCGCAGAACACCCAAGGCGCAACCCAGGTCAAGATCATGGAAGACCTGATTGCCCGCCACGTCAGCGGCATTGCGATTTCGGTGAACGAGCCGAAGTCGGTTGAAGGTGTGATCAAGCAGGCGATCGATGCCGGCATCAAGGTCGTAACCTTTGATTCTGACAGCGCCGGCTCGGCCCGCAGCCTGTATATCGGCACGATCAACAAGCAGGCTGGTGTCACCATGGGCAACTCCATGGCGGAAAAACTGGGCGGCAAGGGCAAGGTGGCGATCATCACCGGCCAGTTGGGTGCTTCGAACCTGAACGAGCGGATCGACGGCGTGAAAGAGGCGCTGGCGGCATTCCCGGGTATTCAAATCGTGGCCACCGAAGGCACCGAGGACGATCTGGCCAAGGCGGTTTCCGTGACCGAAGCCATCTTGCGCGGCAATCCCGATCTGGCTGGCATCTTCGGCATGAGCCAGGTTGGCGGCCCGGCTGTGGCCAAGGTTCTGGCGCAGAAGGAATTTGCTGACCGCAAAGGTGCGGTTGCCGTGTTTGCCTTCGACGATCTGCCCGACACCAT
Source organism: Rhodobacterales bacterium (assembly GCA_031368035.1). Lineage (GTDB taxonomy): Bacteria > Pseudomonadota > Alphaproteobacteria > Rhodobacterales > Rhodobacteraceae > Stagnihabitans. Next base: position 9,449 of record JANLQT010000165.1, read on the forward strand.
TCAGGGCGTGAAAGACGGCTATATCAACGGCATCATGGTGCAGCGTCCTGTGACCATGGGCAAACTTGCCGTCGAACAGCTTGTTGCCCAAATCAAGGGCGCGGCTCCGGGCGGCAACATCGACACCGGTGTCACCGTTGTGAACGCAGACAATCTGGGCAGCTATACCAAGTAAGCGACCCGACCGGGGGGCAAGGCGCACTACCCGCCTTGCCCCCTTTTTCTTCTTGTTCAGCCGAGGCACCGATGACTCTGTTTCTGGAAATGCACGGGATCAGCAAGACCTTTCCCGGCGTCAAGGCGCTGAACCGGGTTGATCTGCAACTGGCGCGCGGCGAGGTGCATGTGCTGGCGGGCGAGAACGGCGCCGGCAAAAGCACGCTGATGAAAATCATGACCGGGGTCTACAAGGCCGATCCGGGCGGCGTGATCAAGGTCGATGGCCATAAGGTGACGATCAAGGACCCGGTGCATGCGCGGTCTTTGGGGATCAGCATCATTACCAAG
>JANLQT010000178.1:0-4492 GCA_031368035.1 Rhodobacterales bacterium
ACCGAGGTGGCACCCGCCCCATCGCGCGCCATGGTCTGCACCGGGATGGTCAGCACCAGATCCGCAGCCTGCGGGTCGGGGCCGGTGGGTTCTGCGGTCAGGCAGGCGATCCTTGCGCCCCCCGCGCGGGCCTGTGCCATCAGCGCGGCCACTGTGGCCAGCCGTCCGGGGCCAGAGGCGACAAGGAACAGATCGCCCGATCCGACCGGCGGGCAGGACATGTCGCCCTGCATATGCACGGATCGGCCCAGATGGTGCAGCCGCATCGCCAGCGCCCGCATCATCAGCCCTTCGCGCCCGCAGCCGTACAGGACGATGGCTTTGGCCCCAGCGATCACGTCGGCCAAGGCGGCAAATTCGTCCGGCGACACGGCGGCGACGCCCTGGTGCAGTTCCTCGGCGGCTTGGACGGCCAGGGCGGCGAGATCGCTCACAGCAGGACCTGCGGTTCGGGCAGGCCCTTGGCAACGCCCGTCGTGACAAAGACCTTGCCGGCATCGGGATGCGCGGCGATGTCGGCGGCGGACATCCCTTCCAGTGCGGTGGTGCAGTAAAGCGTGGTCAGGTCCGCCCCGCCGAAGGCCGGGCACGAGGAATGGGGCGCGCCCACGGCAACCTCGCGCAGGAATGTCCCGTCCGGGGCATAGGCGGCGACGCGGGACGACCCCCATTGCGCGTTCCAGACATTGCCCGCCGCATCGGTGACCGCGCCGTCCGGGTAGAAGTCGGTGCCGGTGAAGTCGCGGAAGATTTCACGGTTCCCCACGGGCCAGCCCTCCGCGTCCAGCGCGATTTTCCAGATGGTCTGAGCCATGGTGTCAGCGAAATAGGCCAGCGTGCCGTCGGGCGAAAAGCAGATCGCGTTCGGGATCGAGATGCCGGGGAACAACAGGCGCAACTCGCCCTTGAAAAAGCGATAGATCGCGCCGGCGCCTTTGCGATCGGGCGATGCCTTGGCCATGGTGCCGATCCAGAACCCGCCCTGCCGGTCGGTGCGGCCGTCGTTGGAGCGGTTGCGGGGGTTGTCTGCTTCCAGAAGGGCCAGCGATTCCACTTCCTCGGTTTCCAGATCGAACAGGAACAGGTCGCGCTCTCCGGCGATCAGCAGCACGTCCTCGCTGACCCATCCGGCAGCCGAGACCATTTCGGGGAATTTCCACAGGCGCGGGCCGGTGCGGTCTTGCGACAGAAGGTGCCCGTTGACGATGTCGAACCAGAAGAACTGGCGGCGCAGCGGATGCCAGAACGCGCCCTCGCCAAGGTGGCAGGCGCGAGGGTCGAGGACGCTTGTTATCATGTCAGACTCCCTTCAAGGCGGCATCATAGGCGGCGACGGTCTCAATGGCGCGTTTGGCGATTTCTGAGACCGTCAGGCCCGGCGTGTAAAGCGCGGTGCCAAGGCCGAAGCCATCGGCCCCGGCGCGAAGCCACAAGGCAAAGTTCGACGGCCCGGCGCCGCCCACGGCATAGACCTGGCAGCCCGTGGGCAGCACGGCGCGGATCGCCTTGACCCCGTCCGGCCCGATCAGGTTGGCGGGGAAGAATTTCAACCCGTCCGCCCCGGCTTTCAGCGCTGCAAAGCATTCGGTCGGGGTCATCACCCCCGGCCAAGAGGCCATGCCAAGCGCCTTGGTCGCCCTGATGACGTCGGTATCGCAGTTGGGCGAGACGATCAGCGTGCCGCCCGCTTGATGGACGGCGTCCACATCTTGCACCGTCAGGACGGTGCCCGCCCCGATCTCGGCCCGCGTCCCGCAGGCATTGGCCAGCGCGGCGATCGACACCAGCGGCTGGGGCGAGTTCAGCGGCACCTCGATCCGCGTGATACCGGCGGCGATCAGCGCCTCGGCCACAGGGACGGCCTCGGCCGGGGTCACGCCGCGCAAGATGGCGATCAGGTTGCGATGGGCCATTTTGTGCGCCATGTCAGGCTTCCTTGAGGGATTGATAAAGCTGCGAGAGGCCCGCAAGCGTGCAGGCGGTTGGGTCGTAGGTTTCCGCGGTAATGCCTTGCGCGGCCAGTGCGCGGCCATAAAGCGCCGACAGCGCCTCGGCCCCGATCAGCTTGACCCTTTGGCCCAGCCAATAGGGTTTGGACCCGGCCAATTCCATGCCGATCAGAAGGCCCGACAGCCGCGCCTTGGAAATGGCGCCGGTCTGGCCGTGCAAAAGCGTCTCGGCCCGCAGCGAAAACAGCTGGCTGGCCACGCGTTCGGGCCGCGATAGCGCATCAGAGACTCCGGCGTCAAAGGCGGCATCATCCCAGCCCTCGCCCATCGAATGGCGCAGCACGGACTGGCCCGAAAGCAGCGCGAAAAGTTCGCCGGTCATGAAGGTCTGAAAGCTGACGATCTCGCCGGCGGAGACCTGCATCCACTTCGAATGCGTGCCGGGATGGCACAGAACGCCGTCAAAACCCGGGTGCAGCGCCAAAGCGCCTGCCGCCTGGGTTTCCTCGCCCCGCATAACATCGGCGGGCTTGTCCTGCGACAGACCGGGCGCGATGCGCATGTCCAACCGCTTGTCCAGCGTGGGCACGCGGGTCAGTGCCGCCGGATCGGTCGGACCGCAAGGCACCGCGCGGTAGACCGCCTCTCGCCAGCCTTGCCGTGCGCCGACCATGCCGCAGGCCAGGACCAGTGTCGGGCCACTGACCCAAGGCGCGATCAGCGCCAGCAGCGCCGATTCAAACTCCTCGGGTTTCAGCTTGCCCATGCCCTGTTCGGACTGGCCCTCGGCCACGATCCCGTCCGGCCCCATCGCCCAGGCCCGCAGGTTTGACGTGCCCCAATCCACCGCAATCCAGACTGTCTGCATCGGCTCCTCCCGCTGGCGATGTTTTGTCGCAAAGCCGGACCAAGGGCAACTCTGTCCTGTGGCAAATCGCAATTTGCCGGTGTTTGGGCCTTGACGCTGGCCTTATCACCGAAGTCGCTCTGGACCTAACCCCTTTGACCGCGCAGGATCAAAATACCGCATCCGCCGGGCCTTCTCCCGGCCACTCCCCTTTACCCGACCCAAGGAGCCTTTGATGAACGATCTGTCCAACGATCTGTCCGGCGTCATCGCCGCCGACAAGGCCCATGTCTGGCACCATCTGATCCAGCACAAGGCGTTCGAAACCGCCGATCCGCGCATCATCGTCGAGGGCAAGGGCCTGCGGGTCTGGGATGCCAAGGGCCGCGAATACATCGACGCGGTTTCGGGCGCGGTCTGGACGGTCAACGTCGGTTATGGCCGCGAAAGCATCGCCAATGCGGTGCGCGACCAACTGATCAAGATGAACTATTTCGCCGGTGTCGGCGGGTCGATCCCCGGCGCCTTGTTTGCGGAAAAGCTGATCTCGAAAATGCCGGGCTTGTCCCGCGTCTACTATTCCAACTCGGGGTCAGAGGCGAACGAGAAGGTCTACAAGATGGTTCGCCAGATCAGCCACAAGCATCACGCTGGCCGCAAGAACAAGATCCTGTACCGCGAGCGCGATTATCACGGCACGACCATCGGCACGCTGGCGACCTCGGGCCAGTTGGAGCGGGCGGCGCAATACGGGCCCTATCCGGAGGGCTTCGTGATGGTTCCGCATTGCCTGGAATACCGCAAGCAATGGGATGTCGAGAATTATGGCGAGCGGGCTGCCAATGCCATCGAAGAGGTGATCCTGCGCGAGGGCCCTGACACCGTGGGCGCCATCGTGCTGGAGCCGGTGACGGCAGGCGGCGGCGTGATCGTGCCGCCGGTAGGCTATTGGGAGCGGGTTCAGGAAATCTGCAAGCAATACAACGTGCTGCTGCACATTGATGAAGTGGTTTGCGGCGTTGGGCGGACGGGTGTCTGGTTCGGCTATCAGCACTACGGCATCAAGCCGGATTTCGTGACGATGGCGAAGGGCGTCGCCTCGGGCTATGCCGCGATTTCCTGCACGGTGACCACGGAAGCGGTGTTCAGCCTGTTCAAGGATGATGCGGGTGATCCGATGTCGTATTTCCGCGACATTTCCACGTTCGGCGGCTGCACCAGCGGCCCGGCGGCGGCGCTGGAGAACATGCGGATCATCGAGGACGAGGGTCTTCTGGACAACACGCTCAAGATGGGCGCGCGGGTGCTGGACAACCTGAATGCGCTGGCGGAACGCCACAAGGTGATCGGCGATGTGCGCGGCAAGGGGCTGTTCTGCGGCGCCGAACTGGTGGCAGACCGGGTCACGAAAGAGCCGATGGATGAAAAGAAAGTCGCGGCGGTGGTGGCCGACTGCAATGCGCAGGGCGTGATCATCGGCATGACCAACCGGTCGATCCCAGGGTTGAATAACACGCTGTGCCTGTCGCCCGCGCTGATTGCCACGGCGGATGATATCGACGCCATCACCGGGGCGATCGACAAGGCGCTGACCAAGGTCTTTGGCTGACACGGCAGGACGGGGGTTTCACACCCCCGGACCCCCGTGGGAATATTTGGAGAAGATGATTGGGCAAGGGGCGCCGCTTGACCCGGA
>JANLQT010000194.1:0-2187 GCA_031368035.1 Rhodobacterales bacterium
GGATCGCCGCCCTCGCCATAGACGGCAAAGGTGATGCCGATGCGACGGAACAGCGCCTCGGCCTCGGCCTGTTTCTGGCGGCGCATTTCGGGCGGCATCGCGGCGAGCCAGGCGTCCAGCCCCGCATAGGGCGCGCGCACGTCCTCGCCCTGGAACATCTCGTTGAAATATTGGGTCATCGCGGGACGCCTCCTGCCTTGGTTCCAGTTAAGCCGCGCCGGGGCGTGGCTTGAAGGGGGGGGCGCAGAAAACCCCAATATGCCGCAGGGAGTGCCCATATTTTGGGCATAATTATCGCGGACCGGGGCAATGACCGGGAACAAAACGGGATTTCCCCGGGAAGGGACTGCGGCTATCCTGCGGCGATGCGTGAGCCTGTCCTGATCAAGACCCCACAGGGCCTCTATTGCCCGGCGGGCGATTTCCACATCGACCCGATGCGCCGCGTGCCGCGCGCGCTGGTTACGCATGGCCATTCGGATCACGCCGCGCCGGGGATGGGCGCCTATCTGTGCACCGACCGCGCGCTGCCGGTGATCCGCCACCGCCTCGGCCGCATCCAGGCCGAGGGGATTCCTTATGGGACTCGTCGCCAGATCGGCGACGTCACCGTCAGCTTTCACCCCGCCGGCCATGTGCCCGGCTCGGCCCAGATCAGGGTGGAACAGGCGGGGGAGGTCTGGGTCGCCTCGGGCGACTACAAGGTGGCGCAGGACGAGCTGTCCGAACCGTTCGAGCCGGTCCGCTGCGACACCTTCATCACCGAATGCACCTTCGGCCTGCCGATCTTCCAATGGCAGCCCGAGGCGCAGGTGCTGGCCGACATCGCCGCGTGGTGGCAGGCGAACGCGGCGGAGGGTCGCGCTTCGGTGGTGCTAGCCTATTCCTTCGGCAAGGCGCAGCGCCTGATCGCGGGCCTTGGCCGTCACGGCCCGATCTGCTGCCACCCCGTGGTGGACACCGTCACCGCCATCCTGCGCGACCAAGGCTATCCCCTGCCCCAAACCCGCCGCCTTGTCGCCGGAGAGGCCCCGCCCCAAGGCGCCCTGATCATCGCGCCGCCCAATGCCATGGCCACCGACTGGGCTTACGGCCTTGGCCCCCATGCCACCGCCGCCGCCTCGGGCTGGATGGCCCTCGCCGCCCGCCGCAAGGGCGTGGCCTACCCGTTCACCCTGTCCGACCACGCCGACTGGCCCGGCCTGAACGCCGCCGTGCGCGCGACCGGAGCGGCGCATATCATCACCACCCACGGCTACACCGCCGCCTTCCGTGACCACTGGACCGCCCAAGGCCTTCAAGCCGAGGCGCTGGAATGATCGCCCTCGCCGCGCTTCTCGCCCAAGGCCCCCCCGCCGAGACCACCCTGGCGTCGCATCCCGACCCCGACGCCGCCCGCGCCCTCTTGCAAGGTCGCCGCCCCAAACGCATTGCCTCCCCCGATACCTTGCTGCGCTGGTCCGCCGAGGCGACAGGCACCCCGGACTTCCTGATCGCCGCCAGCCTCGCCGCCAGTGGCGACACCACCGAAGTTGCCTCGCTCCTGCTGCCCCCCGCCACCGGAAACCCGCCCAGCCTGTCCGACTGCCTGACCGCCCTCGAATCCCTCGCCGCCGCCCCCGAAGACCAGCGCAAGACGACCTTCCTCGCGCTGGCAACCCGCCTGCCCCCGTCCGCAAGGCTGCTCTTTACCCGCCTCGCGGCCGGAACCTTCCGCCAGACCCTGAAGCCCGCGCAAACCCCCACCCACCAACCGCAGGACTTCCTCGCCATCCTGACCATGCTCTCCCCGCAAGGCCCGGAAGCTACCTTCGCCCTGCGTCACGGCAACGGCCTTGTCCCCATCGCCAAACTGCCCCTGACCCTGCCCGAGACCCCCGAAATTCTAGTCTGGGCGCGCACGCATACAATCGACCGCTTCGGCCCCAACCTCTCCGTCACCCCCGACCTCGTCTTTCGCCTCACCTGCGAGGGCACCGCCCCCAACCCGCGCCGCAAATCCAAACTCGACCTCATCGCCCCGCGCCTCATCAGCTGGCTCCGCAGCGCGACCGCCGATCAGGCCCCCACGCTTGACCAGTTCACTTCCTTCGACCGCAATCATCTTCCCAAAATATCCCACGGGGGTCCGGGGGTGTGAAACCCCCGGCTTTTCCCCAAGCGCCGTCCCTTCCGATTGGCCGCAAC
>JANLQT010000210.1:0-7690 GCA_031368035.1 Rhodobacterales bacterium
CCCGGACGTCGTCGCCTATATGGAGGATGTCCTGCGCTTCTGGCTGGACCGCGGCGTCGATGGCTTCCGCTTCGATACGGTGAACTACTTCTTCAAGGACGCCCGCCTCTGCAACGATCCGGCCGACTACCGCGTCAAGACCGAGCCCGACGGCAACCCCTATTACATGCAGTACCACCTGTTCTCGAAGAACCAGCCCGAGAACCTGGGCTGGCTCGAAAAGATCCGCACCGTGCTGGACCAATACGGCGACACCACCTCGGTCGGCGAAGTGGGTGAGGCGCATGTGGCGATCAAGCTGATGGGCGAATACACCCAAGCCGGCCGCCTGCACCAATGTTACAGTTTCGAGATGCTCGGCCCGGATTTCTCGCCCGCCTTCTTCCGCGCCAATATCGAAGAGTTTTTCAAGGGCGCCCCGAACGGCTGGCCGATGTGGGCCTTCTCGAACCACGACGTCAAACGCCATGTGACGCGCTGGGCCAAACACGGCGCCTCCGAAGACCTGCTCGCCAAACAGGCCTGCGTGCTGCTGCTGTCCATGCAAGGCTCGATCTGCCTGTGGGAGGGGGAAGAGCTTGGCCAGACCGACACCGAGCTTGGCTTCGAGGAACTGACCGACCCGCAAGGCATCAACTTCTGGCCCGAACCCGTCGGCCGCGACAACACCCGCACGCCGATGGTCTGGGATGGCTCGCCCAATGGCGGCTTCACCACCGGCACGCCCTGGCTGCCGGTGAAAGCCCCGCAACTGGCGCGGAGCGTCGCCTCGCAGACCGGCAAGCCGGATTCGGTGCTGGAATTCTACCGGACGGCTCTGGCGTTCCGCAAAGCCAGCGCCGCGCTCAGCCACGGCAGCACAACCTTCCTGGACGCCCCGGACCCGATCCTGGCCTTCACCCGTCAGGTCGCGGGTCAAACGCTGTTCTGCGTCTTCAACCTCTCGCCCCAGCCCGCCAGCCTGAAAGTCACCGGGCTTGGCGCGCTGACCGGTCCGGGGCAGGGGGTCACATTGTCAGGTCAGACCCTGACCCTCGCCCCCAACGCGGCCGCCTTCCTGACCGTGACGGCACAGGTCAAACTGGCCTGACCGGGCGCGGATAAACGGAGTCGCGGGAACTGGTTAAAACCAGTGCCCGCGCAAAGTGTCGGGCCAGATGCCCGACGAAAAACCGACGAAAAACCGACGTTTTCCAGACGCGGCCCTGCTCTGGCAGACCCCCAATAAATGCAGCGTTCTCAACCCTTTGAATTATCACCGCGGGACAAATACCTCGCGGGGGGGGGGGCGGCAAGCCCCCCTTTCTTCCTCACCAAAGGCTTGCGAAGCTCCGCTGCTTCACCGCCAGAAGCCGGGAAACCACTCAGTCCTTCGAGCGCTCCTGATAGGAGAAGTCTTCCGTGTTGATGATGATCTTGGTCCCCGGCCCGATATGCGGCGGCACCAGCACCCGCAACCCGTTGGTGCAGATCGCGGGCTTGTAGGACGACGACGCGGTCTGCCCCTTGGTCACCGGCTCGGTTTCCGCGATTTCCACCACGGCTTTCGAGGGCAGGGTGATGGCAATGGCGATTCCGTCATAGGTCTGGATATAGACTTTCACGCCCTCGCCCAGAAACACCTTGCCGTCACCGACCACATCCTCGGACACGGTGATCTGGTCATAGCTCAGTGGCTCCATGAAGTGGAAGCCTTCGCCATCCTCATACAGGAAATCATACTCCCGCTCGTCGACTTGCGCCTTTTCCACCATTTCCGTGGTGCGCCAGCGCTCAGCCACTTTCACCCCGTCCGAAATGCGCCGCATATCGACCGAGGTCGTCGGCGTGCCCTTGCCGGGGTGGAAGTTTTCAGCCTTCAGAACAACATAAAGCCGGTTGTCCATTTCGACGATATTGCCCTTGCGGAGCTGGGATGCGATGACCTTCACGGGTGGTATCCTTGTTCTATCGGCAAGGGGATATCACCCGCACGCCGGATCGGCGCTGCGTTTAGCGCGAATAAACGGAAATCGCCAGAGAGAACACATGACAGGTCATTCCTGGTGGCACCCGGCCCGCCATTCAGATCGCCGCCCGGCCCTTTTGGCGCGGGGCCGCATCCAGTCCGCCCTGCGTCTCTGGTTCGCAGGGCAAGGCTTTGAAGAAGTCGATCCCGCCGCCCTTCAGGTCTCGCCCGGCAACGAGGCGCATCTGCACGGCTTTGCCACTGAACTTCTGGACGAAGCCGGGCAGGGCCGACCGATGTATCTGCACACCTCGCCCGAATTTGCGATGAAAAAACTGCTGGCGGCGGGCGAGACGCGGATCTTCGCCCTGACCCATGTGTTCCGCAACCGCGAACACACCCAGCGCCACTCTCCCGAATTCACCATGCTGGAATGGTATCGGGTGGCCGAGCACTACACCCGGCTGATGGACGACAGCATGGCTCTGCTGCGCCTCGCCTGCCGCGCCGCAGGCACCAATGACCTGTCCTGGCGCGGGTCCAACTGCGATCCCTCCCTGCCGCCAGACCGCCTCACCGTGGCCGAGGCGGTCCAGCGTCACACCGGCATCGACCTTTTTGCCTCGATTCAGCCCGATGGCAGCACCGACCTCGGCCCCCTTGCCGCGCAGATGACCGCCAAGGGCCTGCGCGTGGCCCCCGATGACACCTGGTCCGACCTGTTCTCGGCGCTGCTGGTGCTGGTGGAACCCCATCTGGGCCAAGGCCGCGCCACAATCCTCGACCACTATCCCGCCGCCGAAGCCGCCCTCGCGCGGCGCGTGCCGGGGGATGCGCGCGTGTCGGAACGGTTCGAGCTTTACGCCTGCGGGGTGGAACTGGCCAACGGTTTTGGTGAGCTGACCGACGCTGCCGAACAGCGCCGCCGCTTTGAAGCCGAGATGGACGAAAAGGCCCGTGTCTATGGTCACCGCTATCCGCTGGACCAGGATTTTCTCGCCGCTTTGGCCCTTATGCCCCCCGCGTCCGGAATCGCCCTCGGGTTTGACCGGCTGGTGATGCTGGCGACTCACGCGCCGCATATCGAAGATGTGATCTGGACCCCGATCCCTTGATCCGGACCTGAAATTCGCGCCATTTTTATAGGCACTCGTAGAACAGTGATAGAACGACCAGTCATTTTGCTAGGAAAAGACTCCATTTCGCCGGTTTGGCCCTTGCGTCACACGTCTGTTTCAATCTTGCCCCCTCGGCTCCCACGGCTAAAAAAGCTATAGTGAAAGCGGGCCGAGCCATTTGGCCATGCCGCATTTCTCAGGGAGTGACACATGAAAAAGCAACTGCTGTTGACGACGGTCTTGGGCCTTGCCCTCGCCGCGCCGGGCTGGGCCGAATCCAAGAACGGCAAGGAACTGGCCGACAATCAGGCCTTCAGTCTGACGATGATCGACTCGATCAAAAGCTTTGATCCGCAGCTGATCTCCTCGGTCGAGGATGCCGATTTGGCCCGCTCGATCTTCGAAGGCCTGATGGACACCGACGTGGATGGCAACCTGATCCCCGCCGGCGCCCTGTCCTACACCGTGTCCGATGACAAGCTGGTTTACACGTTCAAGCTCAACCCGGCGTCCAAATGGTCGAACGGCCGCGCGGTCACGGCGGCGGACTACGTGTTCGGCTGGCAGCGGCTGGTCGATCCCAAGCTGGCCTCGGAATACGCCTATTACATGGAACTCGCCCAGGTGAAGAACGCCGCCAAAGTGACAGCGGGCGAGCTGCCGCCCGATCAACTTGGCATCAAGGCGATTGACGATCTGACGCTGGAAGTCACGCTGGACAATCCGATCCCCTATTTCCCGAAGATGGTCGTGAACACTTCGATGTTCCCCGCGCCCAAGGAAGTGATTGAAAAGTTCGGCGACGTCTGGACCAAGCCGGAAAACATCGTCACCAACGGCGCCTACAAGCTGACCCAGGTCGTCGATGGCGAAAAGTATGTGGTCGAGAAAGACCCCGCCTACTGGGACGCCAAGGATGTGGTGATGACCCCGGTGAGCTTTCTGGTCGTGAACGACGACGACGCCGGCCTGCAGCGCTATCTGGCGGGCGAGATCGACCGCGTGTCGATCCCCTCGGGCAAATATCCCGACCTCGCCGCAGAGTACCCGGCCGAGGCGCATTCCTATCCGTCCGCCTGCACCTATGCCTACATCATCAACGTGGCCGAGGGCAAAGGCAGCGAAGCGTTGCATGACGTGCGCGTGCGCAAGGCGCTCAGCCTCGCCGTGGACCGCAATGTCATCACCGACAAGCTGCTGAAAAGCGGCCAGCAGCCCGCCTATTCCTGGACCCCGCCGACGATCAACGGCTATTCCATGCCGGGCATCGACTATGCCGACATGACCCAGGACCAGCGCAACGATGCGGCCAAAAAGCTTCTGGCCGAGGCCGGCTACGGCCCCGACAAGCCGCTGGCGCTGACGCTGAACTACAACACGTCTGAAGGTCACAAGCAGATCGCCGTGGCGATCCAGCAGATGTGGAAACAGACCCTGGGCGTTGAACTGACGCCGAACAACTACGAATGGAAGGTCCACACCGACAAGATGATCGCCGGTGACTTCGAAATGGCCCGCTACGCCTGGTGCGCCGACTATAACGAGGCTTCGACCTTCCTCGACCTGTGGACGTCCTATTCGACGAACAACGACGGGAAATATGCGAACCCCGACTATGACAAGCTGCTGAAGGACGCCAAGACCATGGCCGATCCGTCCGCCAATTACACCGCGGCGGAACAGATCCTGGCGACCGACATGCCGATCATTCCGATCTATGACTACACCACCAGCCGGATGCTGAAGGCCGATGTCATGGGCTTCTCGGACCACGATCCGATGAACAACTGGTACGCGAAAGACCTCTACCGCGTGAAGCAGTAACCTGTTTGCCGGGGCGGCCCTTCGCCGCTCCGGCCCATTCATCCCCCGGGGTCTCATGTTCAGTTACATTCTCAAGCGCACGCTTGGCGCCATTCCGACGCTGCTTGCGCTGATCATCATTTCCTTCCTCTTGATGCATGCGGCCCCCGGCGGCCCCTTCACCCTGGACAAACACCCCCCGCCCGAGGTGATGGCAAACCTCAACGCCAAATACGGGCTGGACCAGCCGCTAATCGTGCAACTGTGGCGCTATCTGACCGGCATCCTTTTCCATTTCGATTTCGGCCCTTCTTTTGTCTACAAGGACCGCACGGTGAACGAGATCATCGCGCAGGGCTTCCCGGTGACCTTCGCTTATGGCGGCTGGGCCTTCATCTTCGCTGTGTCGATCGGCGTCAGCCTCGGCATCATCGCCGCGATCCGCCAGAACACCTGGCTCGACTATATCGCCATCGGCACGTCCATCGGCGCTTCGGTGCTGCCGAACTTCGTGCTTGGGCCGATCCTGATCCTGATCTTCACCCGCTGGCTTGGCTGGTTGCCCGGCGGAGGATGGGAGGGCGGTGACTGGCGCCACATGGCCATGCCGATCATGGCGATGGCGACCGCCTATATGGCCTCCATCGCGCGGATCACCCGGTCCTCAATGCTGGAGGTTCTCACCTCGAACCACATCCGCACCGCCCGCGCAAAGGGCCTGCCAGAATGGAAGGTCATCTCCCGCCACGCGCTGAAACCCGCGCTGATCCCGGTGCTGTCCTACCTTGGCCCGGTGTTCGTGGCGATGATCACCGGCTCGGTCGTGGTGGACATGCTGTTTTCCACCGCAGGCATCGGCAAGTTCTTCGTCGATAGCGCGCTGAACCGCGATTATGCAGTGATGATGGGTGTCACGCTGCTGGCGGGCTTCCTGACGATCTTCTTCAACCTTCTCGTCGATGTGGCTTACGCCTGGATTGACCCCAAGATCAGGTATTGAAGATGACCCTTTCCGCCATAGACATGCCCGCGCTGGCCAAACGTCTTGCCAGCCTTGACGAGGTCAAGGGCCGCTCGCTTTGGGCCGATGCCAGCCGGCGGTTCTTCCGCAACAAGGCGGCGGTACTGGGGCTGGCGCTGCTGGCCATCTGCGCGATTTTTGCGATCTTCGGCCAACTCGTCGCGCCCCATACCTATGATTTCCAGGATTTCGACATCATGGGCGACGCCGCAACCAAGGGCATGCCCACCCTCGCCAACGGCCATTACTTCGGCACCGACGATCAGGGCCGCGATCTGTTCGCCCGCACCGCGATGGGCACCCGCATCTCGCTGCTGGTCGGCATCATCGGCACCGCGATCTCGGTCGTGGTCGGCACGCTGTATGGCGCGGTGTCGGGCTATATCGGCGGGCGCACCGACAGCCTGATGATGCGCGCCGTCGATATCCTGATGGCAGTGCCCTTCATGTTCGTGCTGATCCTGGTGCTGGTGATGTTCGGCAAATCGCTGGTCATCCTCTACATCTCCATCGGCCTTCTGTCCTGGCCCTCGATGGCGCGGATCGTGCGCGGCCAGACCCTGACCCTGAAAAGCCGAGAGTTCATCGAGGCTGCCAAGGCCACCGGCGTTCCGACCTTCCGCATCATCCTGCGCCATGTGGTGCCGAACCTGCTTGGCATCGTAGCGGTTTATGCGACCCTGCTCGTCCCCGACATCATCCTGACCGAAAGCTTCATCTCGTTCCTTGGGCTTGGCGTGCAAGAACCGCAAACCTCGCTTGGCACGCTGATCTCGGACGGGGCCAAGGCGGTCTATTACAACACGCTGTGGCAACTGACCTTCCCGCTGCTGTTCTTCATGATGCTGATGTTCGGCTTTTTCTTCGCAGGCGACGGCCTTCGCAACGCACTTGACCCGAAGGACCGCTGACCATGGCCATGCTGGACGTGAACAACCTGGCCGTGCGCTTTGACACCCAGGACGGGGTGGTCAGCGCGGTGAACGGCGTCAGCTTCTCGCTGGAAAAGGGCCAGACCCTTGGTATCGTGGGCGAGTCCGGCTCGGGCAAAAGCCAGCTCGCCTTTGCCATTCTCGGGCTGCTAGCCAAGAACGGCCATGCCTCCGGCTCGGCCCGTTTCAACGGCACCGAACTGATCGGCGCACCGCTTTCAGTGTTGAACAAGATCCGCGCGAACAAGATCGCGATGATCTTTCAAGACCCGATGACCTCGCTGAACCCCTATATGAAGGTCAGCGACCAGATGGCCGAGGTGCTGGTGCATCATCGCGGCCTGTCCAAATCCGCCGCCGTCGCCGAATGCGTCCGCATGCTGGACGCGGTGAAAATTCCCGACGCCGCCGCCCGCGTCCGCCTCTATCCGCACGAGTTCTCCGGCGGCATGCGCCAGCGCGTGATGATCGCGATGAGCCTGCTGTGCCAGCCTGACCTGTTGATCGCCGACGAGCCTACCACCGCCCTCGACGTGACCGTCCAGGCCCAGATCATGGCGCTGCTGACCGACCTGCAACGTGATTTCGGCATGGCGACGATCCTGATCACCCATGATCTTGGCGTCATCGCCGGCTTCGCGCGTGAGGTGATCGTGATGTATGGCGGCCAGGTGATGGAGCAATCCCCGGTGGATCCGTTCTTCGGCCGCCCCGCGCATCCCTATTCCATCGGCCTCTTCCACGCACTTCCCCGCGTAGACCAGGACGGCGATGCGCTTTGCGCCATCCCCGGCACGCCGCCCAACATGACGCGCGCGCCCAAGGGCTGCCCCTTTGCGCCGCGCTGCGATTTCGTCATCCCCCGCTG
>JANLQT010000252.1:0-3611 GCA_031368035.1 Rhodobacterales bacterium
TTCGCGGGCGACTTGCAGGGCAAGCTCGCGCGTCGGGGCGATCACCAGGGCCAGCGGCTTGTCGGCGTAAAGGAAGGTTGTCGCGCCTTTCAGAAGGTCCGGCGCGATGGACAGGCCGAAGGCCACGGTCTTGCCGGAGCCGGTCTGGGCCGAGACGAGAAGGTCGCGGCCAGCGGAATCCGGCGACAGCATCGCCGACTGTACGTCGGTCAGAATGTCATAGCCACGTGCAGCGAGAGCAGCGGCCAAAGGGGCCGCAACGGGAAGATCGGTCATCATGTTTTCCAAATGAGGGGTGCTGTGCACCCGAGGAGCCTGCCGGCACCTCGTTCCCCATGGCAGCGTGGCCTCCCTGCCAGCTGCGCCCGGAATCCTTGCGCCGTGGGGCGGCACATACAGGCAAAGGGGGGACTTGTATAGCGGCGTGATTGACATGGCCGGATTGCAGGGGCAGACCCGTTTGCCGAGGGAGACGGTCATGGACGAAGACGGGCAAGATCAAGGTGACGACAAGCCGGCCAAGGTGAAGCGGCCGCAGCAGGTGTTTACCCTGGTGGTCGAGGTGGGGCGCAAGGCGGGCGACGGGTTGCCGGCGAAGGCGACGGGGGCGGCGCTGATGATTTATGCCAGCGGCGTGGACGAGGCCGAGGCGGTGCGCGAGACCGTGGCGATCCTGAAGGAGGCTGATTTGTCGCCCTTGGATGTGTCGGGCTATGGCACGCTGGAGGAACGGCTGAAAGCGGGCGAGGAGATCGACGGCGAGGAGCGCGGTTTGATGGACCGGGCCTTGGCCGAAAACTCGGTCATCGTGGCGCAGATGACGCCGTTTTTCGACTGAAAGGGTGTGAAACGGGGGTGGTTGCACGCGTGCAACATCGCGCAAGTCCCTGATATAGAATAGTATCGTAAATTTTGTTCATGTTCGATTAACCACGATTCCCGGGTTTGGGGCCTTGGCTCCATGACCGGGCGTTATGGCCCCGGGGCAAGGGCACGGGGTGAACGTCCGCCCTGAACCGTGAAGGCGGCGCTGAAGGCTTCGAGGGCGGTTTCGGGGTCGGCGGAGGCATAAGCCTCCATCGTGATGGGGCCGGAATAGCCTATCTTGGCCAGCCCTCTGGCGACGCCTGCAAAGTTGATCTCGCCGGTGCCGGGTTCAAAGCGACCGGGGTTGTCGGCGATTTGAACCTCGCCGATCCAGGGCAGGCACTTCTCGCACCAGCGCAGAAGGTCGCCCTCGCCGATCTGGGTGTGGTAAAGGTCAAGATTGATGCGCAGTTGCGGGCGGTTCACCGAAGACACCAGCGTCAGCACATCGGCGGTGGTGGCGAAGGGACAGCCCGGATGGTCCATCGGGTTGAGGTTTTCCAGCGTGAAGGTCACGCCCTCGGCCTCGGCCAGATCGCAGATTCGGTGCAGCGTGTCGCGTGCCATCAGCCACATCGCGCCGGTGGTTTCGGTGAACTGGCGGGCGGGAATGCCGCCCTCGCCCAGCGCGGTGCCCAGAAGGTTCAGCCGGTGCACCCCCAGCCGCTTGCCGACCTGCAGGGATTCGCGGGCCGAGGCGAGCAGGGTCTGCGCCGCCGCCCCATCGGTCAGGCCGCCTTGCAGGAACCCGTTCATGACGGTGAAGGTCGCGCCGGTCTTCTCCAGCTTGCCAAGGTCCCAAGCAGGCCAGTTCCACAGGCCGACGCCAAACCCCATCTCTTTCAGACGCGCGGCGCGCCAGTCGATGGGCCGGTCCTGCCACAGCATTTCGGCGCAGGCGGACAGTTGGAAGGGCATGTCAAACCTCGATCAGGATGCGGTCGGCTTCGACCTTGGTGGTATTTCGTCACGCGGCGGGGCGCAGGGAGGTGCGGCCCAGCAGCGACAGGAGGGGCGTCATCTCCCAGTCGCGGAGGGTGCGGCGGGGGAGGGTGGCCCCTTCGGCGCTGACGGACAAAAGGCAGCAGCCGTCGGCCAGCACCAGCGCGGGCAGGCCGAGGTCGAGGGCGACGCACTGGGTGACGGCGCGGCGGTTGTCCCGCTCGGCCACGCGGCCATCGGCGAGGGCGCCGGCGGGGACGAGCACCTCTTCCTCGCCGGTCAGGTATTCGACCGAGGGGCCGGAGATCAGCAGAAGCTGGTCGGCGGAGACAAGAAGGTCACGCTCGGCGGCGAAGAAGGGCTGGCGCAGGACGACGGGGGCGAAAGAGCCGGCAGCGGGCAGGGCCATGCGGCGGAGGGCTTTCAGCGGCAGGATGCCAGAGTCCAGCGTGCGGATGCCCATGCCGGGCTTCAGAAGACCGGCGGGAATCGGGCCTTCTGCCGTCTCGACCGGGGTGTGCAGGCCGATCCAGGGCGCGGATTTGGGCAAATCGGGGCTGGAGGTCAGGCCGAACCACAGCATGGACGGATGGCGGTGGCCGCCGCCGGTGCGGTCGGACAGGTGCTGGATCAGCGCATTGTCGAAGGGCAAAGGGTCCGGGCCGCGCAGTTCGGTCATCTCGGTGCGGTCCAGCACCTCAAACCGCATGCGCCAATGGCCGATCCCGGCATCAAGCCACAGGCTGAGCCGGGCGATCCCGGCCAGATCGGGGGCCATGCGGCAGTCCATGCGGATGCGGCGCTGGGCCTTGCCGGCGCGCATCAGAAGGGTGGGGCCGGTCTGGGGGTCGTGAAACACCGACAAGGCGCGGCCGTCGTCGGTTTGCAGCGACAGCAGCACGGTCGGCCCGTCCAGCGGCAGGCGGAATTCCAAGACGAACATGCCCCGCGCAACGCGTGCGGGGGCGGCCCCGGGCGGGGCCTCGCGGTCTGACAGGACCAGCCAATCCACGACGGATCAGCGGGCGGTCAGAAGGTGGCTCAGGAACCTGCTCGATCCTGCCATGTCGCCTCCACCCGGAGTCTGAAGCTCCGTTCGGTTGGGGTTCGCAGGATTCTAGGGCAAAATCAGCGGTGTGTCACGTCTTGGGTTTCAGGGCGTCCAGAAGCGCCTGATCCTGCCCGAGTTTGGGGGCGGGGCGGTCGAGCGAAAGGTCCGCGCCCGAGAAGGTCATCGGGCTGCGCACGCCGGGCAGGCCGCCCGGGGCGATCTGCATGCCGCGGGCGCGGACCTGGGGGTCGGCAAAGACTTCGTTCAGGGAGTTGATCGGGCCGGCGGGCACGCCTGCGGTCTCGCAGGCGGCCAGAAGGGCGGATTTCTGCCAGCGAAGGGTCGCTTCGGTGATGGCTTGGGTCATGGCCACGCGGGCAGCGATGCGCAGGGCGTTGGTGGCGAAGGCGGGGTCGGTGGCCATCTCGGTCAGGCCGAGGAGATCGCAGAGCTTGCGGAACTGGCTGTCGTTGCCGGTGGCAAGGATGATCCAGCCGTCGGCGCAATCGAACACCGCATAGGGGGCGAGGTTGGGGTGGGCGTTGCCCATCAATCCAGGCGCGACGCCGGTTGTCAGGTAGTTCAGCGCCTGGTTGGCCATGGTGGACACCGCGACATCCATCAGCGCCATGTCGATATGCTGGCCCTGCCCGGTGCGGCCGCGCTGCACCAACGCGGCAAGGATCGCGGTGGCGGAATAGATGCCGGTGAAGATGTCCGTCACCGCGACGCCGACCTTTTGCGGCTGGCC
>JANLQT010000274.1:0-1800 GCA_031368035.1 Rhodobacterales bacterium
CCGCATCGCCATCGGCTACGTCATGAACCGCATGGGCAGCTCCCTCGTCGGCAACCCCCGCAGCGCCAGCCTCGCCGCGGCGGTGTTCGACTGCCTCTAGGCGCAAAGGCAATCAAGGCTCCGCCGGCAAAGGGGCGCGCCCCTTTGATCCCCCCGACTGCTCGCGGCTGTCGCAAGGACCTGCCGTAGCCCGGCCTGGCCAGGTTCACGGGCGAAGCCATCAAATCCGACCACATGATGTGATACCAAGCGTCTTAACCACTGACTGATGCCCAATCTCTGGTTCCGATTGACCGAATGCGATCAGGATCGTTGGTCAAGAATTCCCAGGCTTTACGGCATGCCCCGACAATATCGTCGTAAGTATTCCAGACGCGGGCGCAGAGCTTGTTGGCGCGCAGGTATTCCCAGACGTTTTCCATGGGGTTCAATTCGGGCGCATAGGGCGGCAGGGACAGCAGAGTGATGTTGTCCGGCACGCGCAGCCGCCCACCTCTCTGATGCCAGCCGGCGCCGTCCAGGACCAACACGGCGTGGGCGCCCGCGGCCACCTGCGTGCTGAGTTCCAGGAGATGCTCGTTCATAGCGTCGGTATTGACCGCGGGCATGATGATGGCGGCGCCCACGCCCCGGGCCGGGCATATCGCACCGAACAGATGTACCGAATCATGGCGATTATCCCGCACCATGAGCGGGCACGAACCAATCGGCGCCCAAACATAGGCATGCGTGCCTTTCTGTCCCACCCTGGCTTCGTCTTGGTACCATATCTCGATCGGCTTGCCAGCGATGACGGTGCTGGCGAGCAGCGCATCCTTCACCAAGCTGGCGAAGTTTTTTTAAAAGCCTCCTGTGCCGCCGCATCCTTTTTCGGATGGAAGGGGCGCGGTTGCAATCGCGTCAGGCCAAGCTTGCGCAGCCATTTGCCGATCGTCCGTTCGGTCACCGTGACCGTGAACCGACGGGCCACCTCTGCGCGCAAATCGATGCAGCGCCAGCGGACAACCTGGTCCGTCTCGGGATCAGGGCCTTTGATCGTCAGCGCCTTCAACTCAGCCATTTGCGCATCACTCAGATAGGGCCGGCGCCCGCCAATCCGAATGGAGCATAGCCCCGCCACACCCTTGGCGTTGTAGCGATGCACCCAATCCGGCAAGGTTTGTCTATCCATTCCCGCAAGCTCCGCCGCCACTTCCCGTCGATGGCCCTCCAGAATCAGAGCCAGCGCCAACAAACGCCGAACCTGCCCGCCGTCCTTGCTCTTCGCGGCTAAACCACGCAGGGCTTCCGCAGTATGTTCCGTCCGGGTGATCTTGACCGCCGCGCTCATCAAACCCTCCGTTGTCGTGAACCAATGACAGGAGGCAGAGAATCGGAGTTCGGGAGCGATTCCTAGCCCCCTTATGAGTCGATGCTCACGGCAGTTGGTATCATACTATCTCGTACATGGTTTCGTAATATTCGCAGGTGTGGCCATGGCGAGGCGGATCGGCATGTCCGGACTATCTGATGTGACGCTTTGGATTGCTCTGCCGATGGTGTTCGCTGCCACCCTGGTTCCGTCATTCTGGGCGTTTGTGGCTGTCGAGAAGCCGTTTTCACTGACGCCGCGCCAGCCATGACGCCAGTCACGACGTCACTGGTCGGCTTCCAGGGGCCGCCGCCGGTAGGTCATGGGCGTCGAACAGCAGGATGGCGCCGCCGGGGCCGGCTTCGCGGGTCCAGGATTGCGCGATCTCGGCGGCGACGGCGGCGGCATTGGTCCAGGTCATCGGCGTGTGGGTCCTGCGATTCGTGGGG
>JANLQT010000290.1:0-2512 GCA_031368035.1 Rhodobacterales bacterium
CATTCGCCGCCCCGGCATGGGCGCGGGCGTTGTGCGCGTGCATGGCACCAAAAAGGCGCTCGCCTTCACCTCTGACGTGACGCCCCGTTACGTCAAAGCCAACCCGTTCGAGGGCGGCAAGCAGGCCGTGGCCGAGGCCTATCGCAACCTGACCGCCGTGGGCGCGCTGCCACTTGCCACCACCGACAATCTGAACTTCGGCAACCCCGAAAAGCCCGAGATCATGGGCCAGCTTGTAGGTGCCCTGAAAGGCATCGCCGCCGCCTGCATCGCGCTGGATATGCCCATCGTGTCGGGCAACGTCTCGCTTTACAACGAAACCGACGGCACCGGCATCCTGCCCACCCCCACCATTGGCGCAGTCGGCATCCTGATGGACGCCTCCACCCTGATCGGCGGCCTCGCACAGGCCGGAGACGTGGCGCTTTTGATCGGCGAAACCTTCGGCCACCTCGGCCAGTCGGCGCTTCTTGCCGAAGCGTTCGGCCTCGAACTCGGCGATCCGCCCCCGGTCGATCTGGTCGCGGAAAAGCGAAACGGCGATTTCCTGCGGGCGCATGGCGCGCATGTCCGTGCCGCGAGCGATCTGTCCGATGGTGGCCTCGCCCTCGCCGCGTTCGAGATGGCCGAGGCCGCGGGCCTTGGCCTGACGCTGGACGCCGGCGACATCGGGGCGCTGTTCGGGGAAGATCAGGCGCGCTACCTGCTCGCCGTCTCGCCGCAGGCCGCCGCCACACTGGAAACCGCCGCCCTGACCACCGGCGTTCCGGTGACCCGCGTCGGCAGTTTCGGCGGCAAAGCGGTCACTTTCGGCACCGACAGCGCCCCCCTTGCCGAGCTTTCGTCGCTCTACCGCACCGCCTTTGCCAAGGCGGTAGCCTAAGCCAATCGGCGAGGCAGCGCGCCCCGTGCAAATCTGCCCGATCGTGGTTAATCGATTCCTAACAAAAATCACGAAAGCGAATGATTTCAATGCACTATCAGGTGTTGCACGCGTGCAAGACCTGATCTTGCGCACCCACAACCGGACAAGCGCTGCTCAAAACGGGCCGCTACCGGCTTTCGGCGCCGCCTCCCCAAGACCGATTTCTTCGAAAAATCGCACCGGAGCCTTTGAAGAGACCGCATCAGAACGCCGGGTCTTGGTGATTTGGTATGGTATGGCGCGGTACGGGTTCCCGGGTTCGGCATTGGCCGCCCCATGGCTTCGCGTTTTGGCGCTGATCCCTTGGGTTTGCGGTCCCGGCCGCAATCGGCATGGCGGGCGCTGAAAGTTTCAGCTATTTCCCCGGCATGGCCCAACCGTCCAAAGACACGCTGCGCGGCTTCCTGTTCGCGCTGACCGCCTATCTTCTGTGGGGGTTTCTGCCGTTCTACATGAAGGCGGTGAAGGACATCCCCACCGCCGAGGTGATCGCCCACCGCATCCTGTGGTCGCTGCCGATCGCCTTTGCGGTTCTGGCCTGGCAGGGGCAATTTTCCGGCATGTTTGCCGTGCTGCGCAATCCCGCCCGGCTGAAATACGCAGTTGCCTGCGCCGCGCTGATCTCGGTCAACTGGGGCATTTATGTCTGGGCCATCGGCTCGGGCCATGCCTTGGACGCGGCGCTGGGGTATTACATCAACCCGCTGTTCTCGATCTTCCTTGGTGCCATGCTGCTGGGCGAGCGTCTGACCAAACCGCAGATCGCCGCCATCGCCCTTGCCGCGCTGGCCGTGCTGATCCTGACGATCGAGGCGGGCCGCGTGCCCTTGGTGGCGCTGGGGCTGACCGTCACCTGGGGCTTTTACGCCTATTTCAAGCGCCAGATGCCGATTGGCCCCAACGAGGGCTTCGCGCTGGAGGTGCTGATCCTGGCGCCGCTGGCGCTGGCGTACCTCGCCGTCGCCTCCGCGCGGGGCACGGCGCATTTCGGCGCTGACACCCGCACCACGCTCCTGCTGATGGCCGCAGGTCTGGTGACCGCCGTGCCGCTGATGATCTATGCCAACGGCGCCAAGGGCCTGCGCCTGTCCACCATTGGCATCATGCAATACATCGCGCCCTCGATGATCCTGGTGATCGCGCTGACGTTCTTTGGCGAGACGCTGGGCCCGGCCCAGATCACCGCTTTCGCGCTGATCTGGGCGGCGCTGGCGCTTTATACGCTGCCGATGCTGCGCGGCGCCCGTCCGGTTTCCGGGCGCGAGACCTGACCCCCGCCCACCGCCGCCGCCACCCCTGTCGTCATGGGCGCCGAGGTCGGCAAGCCGCGCAGCACCCGCAGGGCAAGAAAGGCAAAGGCTTGCGCTTCCAGCATATCGCCGTCAAAGCCCGCCGCTTCGACAGCTCCACCGGCATGGGCAGCCGGCGCGCCAGTTCCGCCATCAGCGCGGCATTGTGCCGCCCGCCGCCTGCAACAAGGAACCGGCTGACCGGGGCCGGGAAATGCTCGCAGGCCCGTGCCACCGCCGCCGCCGCGCAGGCGGTCAGCGTGGCGGCGGCATCTGCGTCAGGCAGCGCGGCGACCGA
>JANLQT010000306.1:0-1911 GCA_031368035.1 Rhodobacterales bacterium
CTGCCGGGCAACGGTCGGATTGCCTCGGTCGTGGTGGCCAATCGCCGGGACTTTCATCCACTGGATGAAAATCCGGCCTGGCTCATACCGTGTAGAATTTGTCCCATAGCGCATCCCGCCACGCAGGGGAAAATAATGCACCATCAAAGTCCGGGATCAAACAGCTAGTCGCCATGCCCTGCCCAAAATGATTTCCTTTGACCATGTCCTCAGGCGGGAACGGCGGGAGCGAGGCCGAAGACCTCGGCTGCGGATTTGGCAGAGGCGAGGGCGTTGGTCCAAGCGGTTTCGCGGGCGAGTTTCGCGTCGGCATCCGCGATGCGCGTTCTGACGATCAACGGCGAAAGTGATACGAGACCGTCGTCGTCGCCGATTATCAGGTCGCCCGGCGAGACGATGCAGCCGCCAATCACGACGGGCAAGTTGACCGCGCCCCGCTCGGCTCCGGTCGGGCCGCGCGGGGTGATCCAGCGCGAAAACACCGAGAAATCGTCCCAGCCGCCGAGTGTGCCCGTGTCGCGGACGGCCCCGTCGCAGACCACACCCACGATGCCTTTGTTGCGCAGGTGGCCAGAGAGAATATCTCCGATCATGGCGGCGTCGCGGTGGCCTCCAGCGTCGATAACCAACACCTGGCCACGCTGGATCACGTCGAGTGCCTGCAGAACTGCACCGAAATCGGGGGCTTCGCAGTGGACGGTGACGGCCTGACCGAACAATCGGGGTTGGGTGCCTGCGGGGCGAAGTGGGCGGATCGAGGGGTCAATTTGGCCCGCGTCCCGGCCAAGGTCGACTGCGACAGCAACAGGAACGGCAAACCAGCGCGCGATTTCTGCTTGGGTCAGGGTAGTGGGCGATGGGGTGAAGACTTTGACGGGCATGGGCACCTTCTGGTTCAAAAAATGGCGGAATTTTAACGTCTTGACCAGGGTTACAATCCCAGTGCGGATATTGGCTTAGAACTGGAGGAAACGTTGATACGGGCGTTGTTGAGGCGCGGCGTTAGCGGAAAGAAGGTGGCCCCCGGGACATAGGACAGGCGGGCCTGCGCAAGAGCCACGTCCCGCATCAAGGCGGTGGCAGGTACGCGGATCATTTTATGAAAGTTGGTGTCAAGCTTGTCAGTTAGCAACAAGGCTGCATCGGCATAGCCGACTGCGATGGAAATGATCGAACGATCGGCACCGAGTGCCAGGAACTCCCAAAGTGCCGAGGGTTGATTGTGGGCCATCCGCTGCGCATCTCTAGCAGTCATCGAACCTCTGTCCCAATGTTTTTCGGTTGTATGTGACACGCATTGAACCAGCCTTGCAAGCGGTAGCTCCGGTCGATGTGATCGTGGGCTCCAGGATCGACAGGCTCAGCCGCTCGTTGATGGACTTAGCGAAGCTGGTCGAAGTGTTCTATCGAAGCGTCGTCACGTTCGTCTCGATGACGCAGTCTTTCAATACGTCCACCTTGCTAAGACGGCTGATCCTGACCATCCCCCTGGTCTTCGCACAGTTCGAGACCGAGCCGCCCGGTGAGGGCATTTGAGCCATGCCATCCGGCGCCGTCGGGGATGAGGAGCGCAGGGGGTGAGGCGGATCAGGACATGGTCCGGGGGATCATTTCCCCGACGAACGGGTGCGATGGCGTGCGAGATTTCGGCCAGGTGGGCCGACATGGCCTCGGTGTTGACGGTGGGCAGGACCAGCCCTGCCGCGGTGCCGCGCGCCGGGCAGACCGCACCAAACGAATACGCCCATTGAGTGCGCGTATCGCGCATCGCGCGGGGTCTGGTGCCGCGCCGGGCCCAGATCCGGGTGAGGGTTCCCTGCTGACCGACGCGCGCGTTCGCCGGGAAAACAGTCCGGGGGACTGTTTTCTGGTCCGGCTTACCCTGGAACAGATCTCCAGCGGCTTGTCGCG
>JANLQT010000322.1:0-4109 GCA_031368035.1 Rhodobacterales bacterium
CATTCAACTGACTGGTCCGCTTGGGCAAGACCAGCGTGTCCTGTCGGCTGCCCGGTGGATCGCCGAGGCTCTGCAGGGTTGACGGGACCATATTTTCAGTCCGGTCCTGCCGGCCGGGTCAACCGCGGTTCGGGTCGGCGCGACGACGGCGAACATGATTAAGGGTCATGCGAGTGTGAATTCAGGTGGCAGGGCTCACCTCCGGACAACAGTTTGACGCGGGCCAAACCGGCGTCAGGAAACCAGGAAAACACCGGTCCTGCCTGATAAACCTGGGCTCGAAGTTCAAACTTTGGGATCGCTGCGCGCCTTGCGTTTTCAAGCGCGAATCAACGACGAGGGCGCGATGACCGGTAAAGTTCTGATTTGGGGCGGCACGGGCGGTATTGGCTCTGCAACTGCGCGGATTCTGGCAGCCTCCGGTTTTGATCTGCATCTGGTGGGGCGCGATGCAGGCAGGCTGGCTTCCATGGCTGACGAGCTGGGGTGCAGCACCAGTCAGGCCGATGTCGAGGATGACACCGCCTTCGCGCGGGTCAGTGCCGAAGCGGGCGCGGTTCTCGCGGGGCTGATCTATGCGGTGGGCAGCATCAATCTGCGTCCGCTTGCGCGATTGACGGCCGCAGATTTTGCCCGCGATTTCAGGGTGAACGCGTTGGGGGCGGCGCTGGCGGTGCAAGCGGCGCTACCCGCGTTGAAGGCCGCACCGCAAATCGCCTCGGTCGTGCTGTTTTCTTCGGTGGCGGTGGCGCAGGGTTTTGCCGCGCATGCCTCGGTGTCGATGGCGAAGGGGGCTGTCGAAGGTTTGACCCGGGCGCTTGCCGCCGAACTTGCCCCAAAGATCCGCGTCAACGCGATTGCACCGTCGCTGACCGACACGCCTTTGGCAGCGGCGTTGACCGGCAATCCGCAGATGGCGGCCTCGATCGCGCAGCTAAACGCCTTGCCGCGCCTTGGCAAACCGCAAGATAGTGCGGCGCTTGCGGCGTTCCTGATTTCCGATCAGGCCGACTGGATGTCAGGTCAGGTGATCGCGGTGGACGGCGGCCGATCGCGCCTGCGCACCAAGGGCTGAACTGGGCGGGCCGACATGGCAAAAATGCGCAAGAAGGCTGAACTGCCGACCAAAATCTGCGCCTGCTGCGGGTTTGACTTTGCCTGGCGCAAGAAATGGGCGCGCGATTGGGAGAGTGTGAAGTATTGCTCTGACCGCTGCCGATCCAGCATCGCCAAGCCGCAGCCGTTCCGCGACAGCCAGACATGACAATGCGATTGCGGTTTGTGCTGGGTGACCAGTTGACCCGGGGCCTGTCGGCGCTGCGCGATATTGATCCGGAACACGATATCGTCCTGATGGTCGAGGCTGGCGCCGAGGCGCGCAACGTGCCGCACCATCAGCAGAAGATTGCCTTCGTACTTTCCGCCATGCGCCATTTCGCCGAAACCCTGCGAGCCGAAGGTCTGCGGGTCGATTATGTCCGGATGGACGACGCAGGCAACCAGCAGGACCTTGGGTGTGAATTGGCCCGCGCCGTTCAGCGCCATCGCCCCACCTCAATCGTGGCGACAGAGCCGAGTGAGTGGCGCGTGTGGCAGATGATGCAGGGTTGGGACGCGGGCGCGCCGCTGGACATCCGTGAGGATGACCGATTCTTCTGCTCGCGGTCCGATTTCGCAGCCCTCGCCAAGGCCCGCAAGACGGGCCGGATGGAGTTCTTCTACCGCGAGATGCGTCGCCGCACCGGTCTTTTGATGCGGGCTGACGGGCCAGAGGGTGGCCAATGGAACTTCGACCCTGAAAACCGCAAGGCCCTGCCCCGTGGCCTGCGCCCGCCAGCACGCCGCCGCTTTGTCCCGGATGCCATCACCGGCGAAGTACTGACCCTCGTCGCCGCCCGCTTTGGCACCCATTTCGGCGATCTGGAACCCTTTGGCTGGGCCGTGACCCGCGAGGATGCCTTGCAGGCGCTGGATCATTTCATCACCGACTGCTTGCCGAGTTTTGGCGATTATCAGGATGCGATGAAGGCGGGCGAGGATTTTCTGTATCACAGCCTGATCTCGCTCTATCTGAATGTCGGCCTGCTCACCGCCCGTGAGGTCTGCGCCAGGGCCGCGAAGGCTTTTCAGTCCGGCGATGCGCCCATCAATGCGGTCGAGGGCTTCATCCGCCAGATCCTGGGCTGGCGCGAATTCGTGCGGGGCATCTACTGGACGGAAATGCCGGACTACCCGCTGTCCAACCACCTGAACGCCACCCGCGATCTGCCCGCGCTGTATTGGACCGGTCAGACACCGATGCGCTGCATGGCCGAATGCATCGGCACCACGCGCCGCCATGCCTATGCCCACCACATCCAGCGCCTGATGGTCACGGGCAATTTCGCGCTGTTGGCAGGTGTGGCCCCGGCACAGATCGAGGAATGGTATCTGGCCGTCTATGCCGATGCCTTGGAATGGGTCGAACTGCCCAATGTGCATGGCATGGTGATGCATGCCGATGGTGGGCGGCTGGGGTCGAAACCCTATGCCGCCTCGGGCGCCTATATCGACCGGATGTCGGATTATTGCAAAACCTGCGCCTATGATCCCAAGGTCAAGCTGGGGCCAAAGGCCTGCCCGTTCAACTACCTGTACTGGAATTTCCTGATCGAGAACGCCGCCACCCTGCAACCCAACCCACGCATGTCGTTGCCCTATGTGACTCTGTCGAAGATGCCAACTGAACAGCGGGCCGAGATCTCCCGCTCTGCTACAGTCTTTCTGGCAGAGTTGCAGACCCCTCGGGCCGCAACCCAGCCAAGCTTGGATCTGCCATGGTGATGGACCCAAAGCGCGCGGCCTCAGTGCCAGCGGGCCGGACATCGCGGCTGTTTCACATGAGCAGCCTGGTCGCCGGTATTGCAGGCAGTGTGGTGGCAGGCGGTTTGCGGCAATTGGCGGCGGGCCAGCGCCCCGATCTGCCGGACCTTTTGCTGACGCCGTCCAACGCGCTGCGGTTGGCCGAAGGGCTGTCGCACCTGCGCGGGGCGGCACTGAAGCTGGGGCAGATGCTGTCGATGGACACCGGCGTTGTTCTGTCGCCGCAGCTGACCCAAATCCTCTCCAGCCTGCGCGATGACGCGAAACACATGCCGCCCAAACAGTTGCAAGGCGTCTTGAATGCTGAATGGGGCACGGGATGGATAAAGCATTTCCGGCGGTTCGACGTGCGGCCGTTTGCGGCGGCCTCGATCGGGCAGGTGCACCGGGCCGTGACGCTGGACGGCACCGACCTTGCGATCAAGGTGCAGTACCCCGGCAGGCGCAACAGCGTGGCGATATTATCCACATCGCTGTCGATGCTGGCGCGCACGCCGGGATACTGCACCTCGATCGGGCAGGTGCACCGGGCCGTGACGCTGGACGGCAGCGACCTTGCGATCAAGGTGCAGTATCCCGGCGTGCGCGCCAGCATCGACAGCGATGTGAAAAATATGGCGGCGCTGTTGCGCCTGCCGGGTCTGTTGCCGCGCGGCATGGACCTGTCGCCGCTGTTGGCAGAGGCCAAGCGCCAGTTGCGCGCCGAGGCCGACTATCTGGCCGAAGCGCAGCATCTGGCACGGTTTGGGGCCTTGCTGGACGGGTCCGAGGTGTTCGTTCTGCCGGAATTGCACCCAACCCTTTGCACGCCGCAGGTTCTGGCGATGACCTATGTCGAAAGCACCCCGCTGGACAGTCTGGCTGACGCGCCTCAGGCGCTGCGCGACCGGGTGGCGGCGGCGCTGATCGACCTAGTTCTGCGCGAATTGTTCGTGTTCGGCGCGATGCAGACCGACCCGAACCTTGCCAACTATCGCTATGACCCCATGACAAGCCGCATCGTGCTGCTGGATTTCGGTGCGGTGCAGCCCATTGCCCCAGACCTCGCTGCCGATTTCCGTGCCCTTGCCCGGGTGGCGCTGGACGGTGGGGCGGAGGCCACGCGCGATGCCATGCTGCGCATCGGCTATTTCGGCCCGGCCACGGCCCCGCATCATCAGGCCCTGATCCAATCCATGTTTGACACTGCCATGACGCCCTTGCGACAGGACTTGCCGGTTGATTTTGGCAGGAGTGATCTGCTGGAC
>JANLQT010000331.1:0-2243 GCA_031368035.1 Rhodobacterales bacterium
CCGGACCCCCGTGGAGGTATTTGGTCCTCGGTGAATTGCGAAGGAAGGGTCAGTCTTTGGCGCGTTTTCCGAGCAGTTCAAGGCGGTGGCCGATCAGGCGGACGCCAAGCCGGGCGGCGATCTTTTCTTGCAGCGCTTCAATCTCGGGGTCGACAAATTCGATCACCTCGCCGGTGGCGACGTCGATCAGGTGGTCATGGTGGTCGCGTTCGGCATCTTCATAGCGGGCGCGGCCATCGCCGAATTCATGGCGTTCCAGAATGCCTTCCGCCTCGAACAGCTTCACCGTGCGGTAGACGGTGGCCAGCGAGATCTTCGGGTCAACGCGCGAGGCGCGGGCGTACAGCTCCTCGACATCGGGGTGATCGTCCGCCTCGCCCACCACGCGGGCGATCACCCGGCGCTGGTCGGTCATGCGCAGGCCCCGGGCCTCGCAACGGGCGATGATGTCGGCCATGTCGCTTTCCTGTCTTTCCGGCGGCTTTAGAGGATTGCAAGGGTTCAGGCCAGAGGTTTGATGGGCGGGGTAAAAGGGGGGCAGATGCGCAAGGACAGGTTGGACGGGACGGGGCTGGCGGTGCTGCTGGCGGTGACGCTGCTGCTGGCGGGCAGTCAGGTCATTGTGAAGCTGGTCAATCAGGGGCTGCAGCCGGTGTTCTTTGCCGGGGCGCGGTCGGCGCTGGCCGTGGTCTTCGTCGGCGGCTGGCTGGTGTACCGGGGCCTGACCAGCCGGGTGCGGCGGGCCGATCTGCCCGTGGGGCTGCTGATTGGCGGGTTCTTCGCGCTGGAGTTTCTGGGGCTGTTCGTGGCGCTGGACCTGACCACGGTGGGCCGGTCGGCGCTGATCATGTATTCGATGCCGGTCTGGATGGGGGTGCTGGCGCATTTCTTCATCCCGGGCGAACGCGCGACGCCAAGGAAGGCGGCGGGGCTGGGGCTGGCCTTTGCCGGGACCGCGCTGGCGATCGTCTCGCGCAGCGGCGCCGAGACGGGGCATGCGAGCTGGCTGGGGGATGCCTGCGCGCTGCTGGGGGCCTGGGGCTGGACCGGGACGGCGTTTCTGGCGCGCACCACGCGGCTGCGCGAGGCGGGGCCCGAGGCGCAACTGTTCTGGATGGTGCTGGTGTCCGCGCCGGTGCTGCTGCTGGCCGCGCCCCTGTTCGGGCCGCTGCTCCGCGATGTGACCTGGCTGGACTGGGCGCTGCTGGTGTTTCAGGCCGGGGTGGTGGTGGCCGGAGGCTTCATCGCCTGGCTGTGGCTTTTCAGCGTCTATCCGACCGGGGTGGTGGCCAGCTTTTCCTTCCTGTCGCCGATCTTTGCCATTTTTCTGGGCCATTTCGTGTTTGGCGAGCCGCTGTCACCCGTGCTTCTGGTGGCGGCGGCGCTGGTGTCCTGCGGTATCGTGGTTATCAACCTCAGGGTGAGTTCGCGGGGCTGAAGCGCCCGGCTGGGGGATTCGCGGCTTCAGAGGCTTTGTGAAGCGGCGGCGCCAAGCCCGCAGGCGCATTGGGCTTTTGGGGAGAGTTCAAGCGAAGTCTCAACGCTTGTCCACAGCCCTGCCCACAGGGCAAGATCACGGATTTGTAACGCCATGGGTAGAAGGCGTTTTCAGGTCAAGCACAAAATCTGGTGTGCCAAGCAAAATATTCGTTGCCGAAACGTGAAGATGGCGCGATGTTGAACCTTGTTGCGGCAGCGCGTCAAGAACGCTGCGCCATGTGTGGACAGGCGAAACCCTCATCCGGTCAGTCACCGCGCCCGTCAAGGCGCGGGGTGGGGAAGGTTTGTGCTGTCCTTGGATATATCGGGACCGGGCCGGAACATCGGTCCAACAAGGGGACACGGGGCATGAAGATCGAGCGCAAGTTTACCAAGGCCGAGGGCGGGGCTTATGGGCAGATCGCCTTTCAGCTGACCACCTCGGAAATCCGCAATCCGGACGGCAAGATCGTGTTCCGCAACGAAGCGGTGGAAGTGCCCGAGGGCTGGAGCCAGGTCGCGGCCGATGTGCTTGCCCAGAAGTATTTTCGCAAGGCCGGGGTTCCGGCGGCGATGAAGCGGGTCAAGGAAGCCGGGGTTCCGAAGTTCCTGTGGCGGTCCATCCCCGATGAGGCGGCGCTGGCGGCGCTGCCCGAGAAAGAGCGGTTCGTGGGCGAGACCAGTGCCAAGCAGGTGTTTGACCGCTTGGTCGGGGCCTGGACCTATTGGGGCTGGAAGGGCGGCTATTTCACCACCGA
The DNA here is from genome assembly GCA_031368035.1 of Rhodobacterales bacterium. GTDB lineage: Bacteria > Pseudomonadota > Alphaproteobacteria > Rhodobacterales > Rhodobacteraceae > Stagnihabitans. The sequence goes on from JANLQT010000331.1 coordinate 2,238, forward strand.
ATCCGA
>JANLQT010000378.1:0-4004 GCA_031368035.1 Rhodobacterales bacterium
TTCGCCGCCACATGCCGAGGTCTGGATTGACCGGATATTCTCTGCCAAGGCGGCGGAGGGTCAGGTGGTGCGCCGCAACGTGGACTGGGTGGCCAGCGAAATCGGGATCGCCCGTTTCATGGCCGAGGTGCGGGCCAGAGGCTTTCATCTGATCCAGACAGCGGACCAGTTCGTGGTGGTGTGCCACAGGGGGGAAATCCGGATGTTGTTCTGACGGGCCTACGAATTTCCTGCGAAAATTCCGGCCTGCACCGTTCCGCCTGATTTTTCGAAGGAAAATCGTTGGCGTTTGCGCTCCGAAACGTGACGCCTCGCCCCATGGTCAAGCCCCGCCCCGCGCGCTAATCTGCCCCCGCAAACGGAGGCTGCCATGATCACCGAACTTGGACATTTCGCGCTGGTTCTGGCGCTGATGGTGGCGCTGGTGCAGACCGTGCTGCCGCTTTGGGGCGCCGCGCGGCGCGATCCGGCGCTTATGGCCATCGCCGGCCCCGCCGCCGTGGTGCAGTTCCTGTTGATCGCCGCCAGCTTTGCCGCGCTGACCTATGCTTTCGTCATCGACGATTTCAGCCTGAAACTGGTGGTCGAAAACTCGCATACGCTGAAGCCGATGCTGTATAAAGTCGCCGGAGTCTGGGGCAACCACGAAGGCTCGCTGCTGCTGTGGGTGCTGGCGCTGTCGTTTTATGGCGCCACCGCGCATTGGTTCGGGGACCGGCTGCCGGTGACGCTGAAAGCCCGGGTGCTGGCGGTGCAAGGCGCCATCGCGGTGGCGTTCCTGCTGTTCATGCTGTTCACCTCCAACCCGTTCCTGCGGCTGGAAAATCCCCCCATGAACGGGCAGGACATGAACCCGCTGCTGCAGGACCCCGGCCTCGCCTTCCACCCGCCGTTCCTTTACCTCGGCTATGTCGGGCTCTCGATGGCGTTTTCTTTCGCGGTCGCCGCCCTGATCGAGGGGCGTGTGGACGCCGCCTGGGGCCGCTGGGTCCGCCCCTGGACGCTCGCCGCCTGGATGTTCCTGACCATCGGCATCGCGATGGGGTCCTGGTGGGCCTATTACGAACTGGGCTGGGGCGGGTTCTGGTTCTGGGACCCGGTGGAGAACGCCTCGTTCATGCCCTGCTGTTCGCCACCGCGCTTTTGCATTCCGCCATCGTGGTCGAGAAGCGCGAGGCGCTTAAGGCCTGGACCATGCTGCTGTCGATCCTCGCTTTCGGCTTTTCGCTGATCGGCACCTTTATCGTCCGGTCCGGCGTCATCACCTCGGTCCATGCCTTCGCCAATGACCCGGAACGCGGGGTGTTCATCCTGCTTCTGCTCGGCGTCTTCATGGGCGGCGCTTTGATGCTGTTCGCCCTGCGTGCCGGCACACTGGAAGCCAAGGGCGTCTTTGCCATGGTCAGCCGCGAGGGCGCGCTGGTGGCCAACAATCTGCTGCTCACCGTCGCGGCCTTTGTCGTGTTCATCGGCACGATCTGGCCGCTGGTGGGCGAGGTGCTGATGGGCCGCGCCTTGTCGGTCGGCGCGCCGTTTTTCAACGCGGCCTTCACGCCATTCATGGTGGCGTTGGCGCTGATCCTGCCCATCGGTTCCATCCTGCCTTGGAAGCGCGCCACCTTGGGGCGGGCAATGCGGACCATGGCGCCTGCTGCGGTGCTGGCGCTGGCGCTGCTGCTGTTGGCCTATGCGTTTCAGACCCAGCACTCGACCCTTGGCCCGATCGGCCTTGGCCTTGGCACCTGGCTGGTGGTGGGATCGCTGATCGACCTTGGCCAGCGCGCCGGGCGCGGGTCCATGGGCCAGCGCCTGTCCCGCCTGAGCCGCCTGCCCCGGGCCGATTGGGGCAAGGCGATGGCGCATGCCGGTTTTGGCATCGTGGTGTTTGGCGTGGCCGCGATGATGGCTTGGGTGGTCGAGGATATCCGCGTGATCAAACCGGGCGAGACCTACCCGCTTGGCCCCTACGAGATCACCTTCGCCCGGGTGCGCCCGGTCGAGGGGCAGAATTACCTGTCCACCGTGGCCGATCTGGACGTGCGGCGCGGCGGCGCTCTGGTCGCTGAAATGCATGCGGAAAAGCGGTCCTATACCTTTGCCGGCATGGGCACGACCGAGGCCGCTATCCATCAGGGCGCGGTGCATGACATCTATATCGCGCTTGGCGATCCGCAGGATGGCGGCGGTTATGCGGTGCGCAGCTACCTCAAACCCTTTGCCAACTGGCTGTGGTTCGGCGCGGTGCTGATGGGGCTTGGCGGGCTGACCAGCCTGACCGACCGGCGCTACCGCGTGGCCGCCGGGGCGGTGCGCAAGCCCGCCGCATTGCCGGCGGAGTAAGCGATGCGTCTGGCGCCCCTGGTCTTTGCCGCCATGATGCTCGCCAGCCCCGCGCTGGCGGTGCGTCCCGATGAAATCCTGGCCGACCCCGCGCTGGAGGCGCGCGCGCGCGTTTTGAGCCAGGGCCTGCGCTGTCTGGTGTGCCGCAACGAGAATATCGACGAATCCGATGCCGACCTTGCGCGTGATCTGCGCGTCTTGCTGCGCGAGCGGCTGGTGGCGGGGGATACCGACGCACAAGCGGTGGCCTATATCGTGGCGCGCTATGGCGAGTTCGTGCTGTTGAAGCCGACCACCGCCGGGGCCAACATGATTCTGTGGCTGTCGGGCCCGGCTTTGCTGCTGGCGGGGGGCGGGGTGGCCTTTGCCATGCTGCGGCGGCGGTCCAAAGCGCCAGAGGCAGCGGGACTGTCCGAGGCGGAGCAAGCGCGGGTCAGGGTCTTGCTGGGAGAGCAACCGTGACGCTGCTGGCTGACCTTCAGGACGGCGTTCTGCGCCTGACGCTGAACCGGCCCGAGGCGATGAACGCGCTGACGTCTTCGCTGCGGCGGGGCTTGACCGACGCGATCGAGGGCGCGAGTGCGCGGGTCATCGTGATCACCGGCGCGGGCCGGGGGTTTTGCGCCGGGCAGGATCTGTCCGAGGTGGACCCTGCGACAGCCGATCTGGAGCGGGTGCTGGCCGAAGAATATGAGCCGCTGGTGCAGGCGATCACCCGTGCGCCGATGCCGGTCATCGCGGCGGTGAATGGCGTGGCGGCGGGGGCCGGGGCCAATCTTGCGCTGGCCTGCGATGTGGTGATCGCGGCGGAAAGCGCGGTGTTCATTCAAGCCTTCGCACGGATCGGTCTGGTGCCGGATGCTGGGGGCACGTTCTTTCTGCCGCGCCTTGTCGGCATGGCTCGGGCGATGGGCGCGGTGCTGTTTGCCGAACCCGTCAGCGCGCGTCAGGCCGAGGCTTGGGGGATGATCTGGGCTGCGGTGCCGGATACGGAGTTTGCTTCCGTGGTGGCGGCGCGGGCAGCGGCGCTGGCCCAAGGCCCGGCGCTGGCCCTGACCGAGGCGAAACAGCTGATCCGCGCGGCGCAGGGCGTTGATCTGGCCGCGCAGATGGCACGCGAAGCGGCGGCGCAGGCGCGCGCCGGAGCGCATCCGGATTTCATTGAAGGCGTGGCGGCGTTCCGCGAGAAGCGGAAGCCCCGGTTCCTGTGACCAAAGCCGGGGGGTTAACAACCCCCGCCCCCCCAGGGATACTAAACCCCAGATGATTGGGTGAAGTGGCCCGCAACAAAACCCAGAGCAGAAAAAAAGCCCGTGCCACGCCACGCGAGCTGCTGGAGCTGGTGGGTTTGAAGGGTGCCGAAAACGCCTATCCGCATGAGCTCTCAGGCGGCATGCGCCAGCGTGTCTCTATCGCGCGTGCATTGGTCAGCGACCCGCGCATCCTGCTGATGGACGAGCCCTTTGGCGCACTGGACGAGATCACCCGGGACCGCCTGAACGAAGAGCTGCGCCGGGTCTGGAAAGAGCTCGGTATGACCATCCTGTTTGTCACCCACAGCATTTACGAGGCGGCGTTTCTGGGCCAGCGTGTGTTGATGCTGGCCGCCAACCCGGGCCGGGTACAGGAAATCGTGCCCGTCACCTTGCCCGCCAATCGCACGC